>JBKJUI010000036.1:0-16415 GCA_046590775.1 Acidimicrobiales bacterium | reverse complement strand
GTCGGGGCCATGCCGACGACGGGGCGGTTGAGGCGGAGGCCGCCGGTGGAGCCGAAGAAGGCGGCGTCGCCGAAGGCGAAGATCCCGCCGTCGCCGCCGACGAGCCAGTACCCACCTCCGAGGCGTGTGGCTGCCATCCCGAGCACCGGGCTGTTGAGCGGCCGTCCGCCCGTCGACCCGTGGAAGCCGGCGGCGCCGAAGGCGAAGATCCCGCCGTCGGAGGCCACCGCCCACGTCCCGTCGATCCCTCCGGACGGCCCGGTGAGGGCGTCGGTGAAGCTGAACCAGTCACCCCGCAGGCCGGTCGTGCAGAACGGGGCGCAGTACAGCGCGTTGAAGAACCCGGTGGTGCCGCCGGTCGACCGGCCCGGCAGCGTCACGACGCCGGTGGTGAAGGTGAGCCGCACCTCGGCGGCGCGACCGCCGAAGTCGCCGCCGCCGGTCCGGCGGGTGACGTCGATGGCCGTGAGCTGCCCGCCGGAGGGGGCCCAGCGGCCCTCGATCGTCGACCGCGGGATGGCCGAGGTCCAGGTGTGGTGGGGGTTGGTCCCGGCCGGGTTCACCGACCCGTCGGGCCGCAGGGTGACGACGGCGTCGCCTGCGTCGACCACGGCGGGCGAGTGGGTGCTGGCCACGGTCATGCCGCCGGTCGAGGCCGAGTACTCGGTGCGGGCCACGGCCGCCCCGAACCGGCGGACGACGCCGGCCACGGCGGCGACGGCGGCGTCGGTGCGGGCGTCCTCCTGGGCCAGGACGGTGCCGCCGGCCAGGCGCCGGGCGGCGCCGCCGTAGGCCTGGCAGCAGCTGGTGCGCAGGGCGTCGGTCGTGCGGTAGACGCCGGGAGCCCGGTCCTCGGCCAGCACGTAGGACCGGGCGGCGACCGCCTGCGCCTGGAGGGCGGCGGCCCCGCCCAGGTCGGCCCAGCCGGGGGAGACCTCGGTGGCCACGACCGAGCGCAGGTACTGCTCCAGGGTGAGGGCGTTGACGGTGATCTTGGTGCCCCCGAAGGTGGTCGCCACCAGCGAGCCGCGGTACCAACGGTTCGTGCCGTCGGGCTCGCACCCCTGCACCATCTGGTCGCGCCCGGCGGTGGGGACGTTGGTGTCGGTGAGCGGCGCCACGTTCACGACGGCGGCCGTCGTCGCCACCTGGGACCACGGGCCGCCACAGCCGGGCCCGCTGTCCACCGCCCACCCACCGCTGACGGGCCTCACCCGCACCGCCGGGTAGGTGGCGGCGCCCGTGGCGGTGGTGCGAACCTGGCTGGTGGACTGGGCCACCAGGTCGGAGCCGTCCATGTTCTCGAGCCGGACTCGCACCTCCTGGTCGGGCACCGTGCCTGCGGCGGTGAGGCTGTAGAAGTGGTCGAGGATCTGGGCCGACGTCCACCCCGTGCGGGCGTAGCCGAAGGCCCCCCACTGGCCCATGCCGCGACCGTGGCCCCACCCGTGGCCGGTCGCCGAGAGCGTGACGGGCAGGGCGGCGGCCGGTCGGGCCGGGGTCAGGGTGGTCAGGGCGACGGCGGCCACGGTCGTCACGATGGCGACCAGCAGCCGTCGAGGAGCCGGGAGGAGCATGTGCACCGACGGTATCCAAGTCCTGTCGGCTGCCGGCTCGGAACTGAGGCGTCAGCCCGAGGCGGTGACCACGTTGGCCAGCTGGCCGACGCCGGAGCCGAAGAAGGGGGCGTCGCCGAAGGAGAAGACGCCGCCGTCGGCGGCGACGAGCCAGTAGCCGCCGGCTCGCGGCGTCGCCGCCATGCCCACCACCGGTTGGTTGAGCCTGAGCCCACCGGTGGAGCCGAGGAAGCCGGCGTCGCCGAAGGAGAAGATGCCACCGTCGGAGGCCACCATCCAGTACCCCCGGCCGGTGCGCGTCGGCTGCATGCTGAGCACCGGCCGGTTGAGGAGGACCCCTCCGGTGGAGCCGAGGAAGCGGGCGTCGCCGTAGGCGAAGATGCCGCCGTCCGAGGCGACCAGCCAGTACCCACCGCCCGAAGGCGTAGGAGCCATCCCGACGATCGGACGGTTGAGGGGGACCCCTCCGGTGGAGCCGAGGAAGCGGGCGTCGCCGTAGGCGAAGATCCCGCCGTCGGACGCCACCAGCCAGTAGCCGCGCCCGGTCGGCGTGGCGGCCATGCCCACCACGGGCCGGTTGAGGGGGACCCCGCCGGTGCTGCCGTGGAACGTGGCGTCGCCGTAGCCGAAGATCCCGCCGTCGCTGCCCACGAGCCAGTAGCCGGCTCTCGAGGCCGTGGCCGCCAGCCCGACGATCGGCCTGGCCAGGTTGAGCCCCTGGCTCACGGCGTCGCCCAGGGGGCACTCGTAGCCGAAGGCGCCCACCTGCCCACGGGCGTTGGCCATGCGGTAGCCGAACGCGTTCACCCGGTCGGCCACGGCATCGGCCACGTTGAGGCGTCCGCTGTTGAAGTCGGCGCAGGTGGCGGCGGTCGGGTTGGCCGAGCGCACCAGCCGGGCCTCGACCTCCCCCGGGCTGATGCCCGGGACCGCAGCGAAGAGGAGGGCGGCCGCGCCTGAGACCGCCGGCGCCGCCATGGAGGTGCCGCTGCGGTAGCCGTAGCCCGAGCCGTCCGGCTCGCGGGGGACGTTGAAGGCGTAGTCGCTCGAGCCGAGGCCCGCCGGCAGCGTGGACAGGATCTGGTTGCCGGGGGCGGCCAGGTCGACCCACCCACCCCGGTTGCTGAAGCACGACGTGGGGTCGGTGCTGTTGACGTTCGTGCTGGCCACCGCCAGCACCTCGGGGTAGGCCGCCGGGTACCGGGGGGTCTGGAGGGCGCTGGAGCCGCAGGCGCCGTTGCCGGCGGCGGCGACGACGATCGAGCCCCGGGTCCGGGCGTAGCGGACGGCGGCGAGCATCGCCGGGTCGCTCGGGCCCGTCAGCGAGAGGTTGATGACCCTGGCGCCGCGGTCGGCGGCCCAGGTGATGCCGCTGGCGATGTCGTCGGTCCAGCCGTCACCGCACTCGCCCAGGACGCGCACGGCGAGGAGGGTGGCCTGCCACACCACGCCGGTCCCCCCGCGGACGTTCCCCGCCTGGGCGCCCTGAGCGGCGGCGATGCCGGCCACGTGGGTGCCGTGGGACGACTCCTCGGCCGCCGAGCGGCCGGTCGAGCAGGGCTGGCGGTCGTAGTCGCCGGAGGGGTGGGTGAGGAAGGTGACCTGGTCAGCGCTGGCGACCGGCGGGAGGTCGGGGTGGTTCGCCACACCGGTGTCGACGACGGCGATCCGCACGGCGGTCGAGCCCGTGGACGTGTCCCACGCCGCGGGGGCGTGCACTTGGGTGAGGTGCGACTGGGCCGGGTAGAGCGGGTCGGTCGGCTCCCGGGCCGAGAACGCCCGCGACGGTTGGTAGGCCTGCCGCACGCCCGGTCCTCTGGCCCGGTCCGGGTCCGTCGGGCCGGTCGCCCGCAGGGCGTGGAACCCAGGGGTCACCTCGCGGTCGTAGCGCAGGCCGGCACGAGCCGCGGCGTCGACGGCCGCAGTCCGGTCCGCCTCGACGACGACGGTGGTCTCGTCGACGTCGGGCGCAGCGGGCGCGGGCCTGGGGTGGGCCGGAGGTGGGCCGGCGGTGGAGGCGGCTCCCGGCGTCGGCAGGCCCCACGCCGCCCCGGTCACCGCCAGCGCCCCGGCCACCGCCTTCCTGGCCCACGCCACGGGAGCAACGTACCGGCCTGGAACCCCTTCCCCCCATCGGGTCTGCCCACTTCTGGTCCCGGGGGGGCCCAGAAGTGGGCAGACGCAGCGGTGGGCCCGGCATCATGGCGCCCCGCATGTCGCCGTCCCGCCTGCGCGTCGCCCTCGACGCCACCCCGCTCGTGACGCTGGGCGGCCAGCGCAGCGGGGTGGGCACCTTCGTGGCCGGCGCCCTCGAGGCGCTGGCGGCGCGTCAGGAGCTCGAGGTCGTGGCCTACGCCCTCACGTTCCGGGGGAGGGGGCAGTGGCGGGACGTCCTCCCGCCCGGCGTGCGCCCGGTGGGCATGGCTGTCCCGGCGCGCCTGGTCCGGGCCGCCTGGCTGCGCTCCACGGTGCCCCCGCTGGAGTGGTTCGCCGGACGGGCGGACGTGGCCCACGGCACGAGCTTCGTCGCCCCGCCCTCCCGTCGGGCCGGGGTGGTGGTCACCGTCCACGACCTCACCCCCGTCCGGTTCCCCGACATGGTGGAGGCCGACGCGGCCGCCTTCCCGTCGCTCGTGGCGGCGGCCGTCGCCCGCGGCGCCTTCGTGCACACGCCGTCCCGCTACGTCGCCGACGAGGTGGTCGAGCTGCTCGGCGTCCCCGCCGACCGGGTGGTGGCCGTGGCCCACGGCACCCCTGCGACCAGCGGCGACCCGGACCGCGGCCGGGCGGCGGCGGGGGCCGAGCGCTACGTCCTCGCCGTCGGCACGATCGAGCCCCGCAAGGCCTACCCCGACCTGGTGCGGGCGTTCGGCCCGCTCGCCGCCGCCGACCCGGAGCTGCGACTGGTGGTGGCGGGCCGGCGGGGATGGGGGTCGGACGCCTTCGCCGTTGCCCTGGCCGAGCTGCCGCCGGACGTGCGGCGGCGGGTCCGGGCCACCGGCTGGCTGTCCGACGGCGAGCGGGACGACCTCCTGGCCGGCGCCTCGGTCCTGGCCTACCCGTCGCGGTACGAGGGCTTCGGCCTGCCGCCGCTCGAGGCCATGGCCGCCGGAGTCCCGGTCGTGGCCAGCGATGCCGGCTCGCTCCCCGAGGTGGTGGGGGCGGCGGCCACCCTGTTCCCGGTGGGCGACGTCGACGCGCTGGCCGGTTCCCTCGCCGCCGCCCTGGCCCTCGACGGCCCGGTCCGGGAGGCGGTCGTGGCCGCCGGGCGGGCCCACGCCGCCACCTTCACCTGGGGAGCGTGCGCCGCCGGCCTGGCCGCGCTGTACGAGCGGGTGGCTGGCGCCTGAGGGGCGGCCGCTGTCAGCATCTGGACCCACATGTCAATGAACGAGAAGAACGAGACCTCCCGCGAGGTCGTCATCATCGGGGCGGGGCCGGCGGGCCTCACCGCCGCCTACGAGCTGGGCAAGGCTGGCGTCACCTCCACCATCCTCGAGGCCGACACCGTGGTCGGCGGCATCAGCCGCACGGCCAAGCGAGACGGCTGGCGCTTCGACATCGGCGGTCACCGCTTCTTCACCAAGGTGGGCCGGGTCGAGAAGCTCTGGCACGAGATCCTGGCGGACGACGACTTCCTCATGCGGCCGCGCATGAGCCGGATCTTCTACAAGGGCAAGTTCTACGACTACCCCCTGAAGCCGATGAACGCCCTGAAGAACCTCGGCATCGTCGAGGCTGTCCTGTGCGTGCTGTCGTACCTGTGGGTGCGGGTCAGGCCGCCGAAGGAGACGCAGAGCTTCGAGGGGTGGACGGCCAACGCCTTCGGCTGGCGCCTGTACCGCACGTTCTTCAAGACCTACACCGAGAAGGTGTGGGGGGTGCCCGCCGAGAAGATCCAGGCCGATTGGGCGGCCCAGCGCATCAAGAACCTCAACCTGGTCAGCGCCATCGTGAACGCCATGATGCCGAAGCGGAACCAGAAGGACATCACCTCGCTGATCGAGGAGTTCCAGTACCCGAAGTACGGGCCGGGTCAGATGTGGGAGAAGTGCACCGAGCTGGTGCAGGCCCAGGGCTCGAAGGTCGTGTTCGAGACCAAGGTGGCCAAGATCCGCCACGAGGGCGGCCGGGCCACCGCCGTGGTGGGCTCCTCCCGGGGCGGCGGCGAGACGGAGTACCCGTGCACCGACGTGGTGTCGTCGATGCCGTTCACCGCTCTGCTCAGGGCGATGGACCCGCCGCCGCCGGCCGAGGTGGCCGCTGCGGCAGACCGGCTCACCTACCGCGACTTCCTCACCGTGGCGCTCGTGGTGCCCGAGGCGGCCGGCTTCCCCGACAACTGGATCTACATCCACGCACCCGAGGTGAAGGTGGGTCGGATCCAGAACTTCGGCTCCTGGTCGCCGTACCTGGTGAAGGACGGGCGCACCTGCCTCGGCCTCGAGTACTTCGTGTTCGAGGGCGACGAGCTGTGGAACGCACCGGACGAGGAGCTGATCGCCAGAGGCAAGCGCGAGCTGCAGCAGCTCGGACTGGTCGACCCGTCGGTGGTCGAGGCCGGCTACGTGGTGCGGATGCCAAAGGCGTACCCGTTCTACGACGCCACCTACAAGGCCAACCTCCAGGTCATGCGCGACTGGCTGGCCGCCAACACCCCGAACGTCCACCCGGTCGGCCGCAACGGGATGCACAAGTACAACAACCAGGACCACTCGATGCTCACCGCCATGCTGAGCGCCGAGAACATCCTGGGCCACCAGCCGCCGCACGACGTGTGGGTGGTCAACGTGGAGAAGGACTATCACGAGGAGAAGGCCGCCTCGTAGCCACCTAGGGTCCAGACGATGCGGGCATTCGTCACGGGATCCGGGGGGTTCGTGGGCCGCCACCTCACGTCCCTGCTCGACGCCGAGGGCGACGAGTGGGTGGGCCTGACCGAGGGCGTGGACGTGGCCGACGAAGCCGCAGTGGCCGCCGCGGTGGCCGAGGCGGCACCGGCCGTCGTGTACCACCTGGCCGGCTGGGCCCACGTGGGGGAGTCATGGACCCAGCCCGCCGAGGTGGCCAGGGTGAACGTGGTGGGCACGGCCGCCGTGCTCGAGGCCTGCCGCCGGGCCGACGTCGCCCGGGTCCTCGTCGTCGGCTCGGCCGACGCCTACGGCGCCTTCTCGCCGGCCGACCTGCCGCTGCACGAGGACCTGCCGCTGCGCCCGGTCAGCCCCTACGGCGCCTCCAAGGCCGCAGCCGAGGTGCTGGCCCTGCAGGCCCACCGGGCCAACGGCGCCGGTGTCGTCCTCACCCGGTCCTTCAACCACACCGGGGTGGGCCAGCACCCGTCGTTCGTGGTGCCGGCCCTGGCCCGCCGCATCGTCGAGGCCGAGGCCGCAGGCGGCGGCGACGTCGCCGTCGGGAACCTGTCGGCCGAGCGCGACCTGCTCGAGGTCGAGGACGTGGTGCGCGCCTACCGCGTGCTGGCCGTGCGGGGCGAGCCGGGGCAGGCCTACAACGTGTGCTCGGGGGTGCCGGTCTCGATCGAGGAGGTCGCCCGGCGCCTGGCCGAGCTGTCGGGCACCGACCTGCGGCTGGTGGTCGACCCCGCGCTCGTCCGCGCCGTCGACGTCCCGGTCGTGGTCGGCGACTGCTCTCGCCTGCGCGCCCTCGGGTGGCGGCCGCAGGTCGCCCTGGTCGAGACGCTGCGTCGCGTGCTCGAAGACCAGCGCCGCGCCCTTGGCCCGAGCGGCCCCGCAGAGCGGGGGACGTTGACCGCCGTCGAGCCCGGCCGGGGTGGCTGAGGGTTGGACGCGGCTTTCGCAGAGCACCTCGCCGTCTGGGACCGGCTGGCGGAGGAGGACCCGTTCTGGGCCGTGCTGTCCGACCCGGCCAAGCGGGGCGGTGGCTGGGACCCCGAGGCCTTCTTCGCCACCGGCCGGGAGCACATCGGCCACCTGGAACAGGAGATGCAGGGGCTCGGCCTCTCCTTCGCCGGCCGGCGGGTGCTCGACTTCGGCTGCGGCCTCGGCCGGCTCACCCAGGCGGTGGCGGCCCGCGCCTCCTTCTCCGTCGGGGTCGACGCCTCGCTCGGCATGGTGGTCGGCGCCCAGCGCTGGAACCGCTTCCCCGATCGCTGCGCCTACCTGCTCAACCGCTCACCCGATCTCGGGATGCTGCCCGACCGGTCGTTCGGCGCGGTCGTGTCCTTCATCGTCCTCCAGCACATCCCGCCGCCGGCCAGCTCGCTCTACTTGGCCGAGATGGCCCGGCTTGTCGCCGCCGGAGGGTTTCTCATCGTGCAGGTGCCGGCCGAGGAGGTGGTGGCCGACCTGCCCCCCGAGGCGTTCCGGGCCGAGGTCCGCCTCCTCCGCCTCCCCACGCAGCTGGTGGTGGGGGCCGGCGCCGACGTGGTGGTCGAGGTGGGCAACGTGAGCACCGCGCCCTGGCAGCCGTGGCCTCGGCGCCGACTGCGGGTGGGCAATCACTGGGTGCCGCTCGCCGGCGGCCCCTCGGTGCGCGACGACGGGCGGACGGTCCTCGACCCGCTCGCTGCGGGCGAGGTCGGGACGGTCCGCCTGCCCGTCGTGGCCCCCGGTGTCCCCGGGCGCTACCGCTTCGAGGTTGACGTCGTGGTCGAGGGCCAGGCCTGGTTTGCCGACATGGGCAGCCAGCCGGCCGGCGTGGAGCTGCCAGTCGTGCCGGCGGCCAACGGAGTGGCGGCCCCAGCAGCGGATCCCGACCCGGCGCCTCCGGTCTTCGGCATGTGGGGCATCGGCCAGGCCGAGGTCCTGTCCATCCTGGAGGAGGCGGGGCTGCGGGTCCTGCTGGTGACCCCCGACACCTCCAGCGGCGACGCCTGGACGTCATGGAGGTACGTGGCCACCCGCCTCAGGACGGCGTGAGCCGGAAGATGCGGTCGCCGGAGCCGTTCGCGGTGGCCACGTAGAGCGCCCCATCCGGGCCCTGCACGGCCGACCGCATGCGGGGGTCGGACGCCCCCCCGCCGAAGATCCGCTCGACGCCGACGGTGGTGGTGCCGCCGGCGTCGAGCGTGAGGCTGAGCAGCTGCTGGGACTTGAGGCATGCCATCACGAGGCGACCGTCGTAGGCCTTCCACTGCGGGCCGTTGAGGAACGTGGCCCCGGAGCAGGCGATGGTCGGGAAGCCGGACGTCCACACCGGGCGCATGGCGCCGGGGAACTTGGCCAGGTCGGTCATCGGCTTGGACTCGTCGTACCCGGGGACCGGATCCCACCCGCCGTTGCCGCCGGCCACCAGCCGGTTCACCTCGTCGTCGCGGTCGGTCCCGTGCTCCACGGAGTACACCCGCCCGGTCGCCGGCTGGACGGCGATGCCCTGCACGTTCCGGTGGCCCTCGGTGAACCACCGGAGCCCGCCCGGGTTCCCGGCGGACGCCAGGCCGGTGGCCGGGTTCACCCGCAGGACCTTGCCGCCGAGCGATGCGTCGTCCTGGGGGTTGGTGCCGATGGCCGCGTCGCCCGTGCCCACGTACAGCTGCCCGTCGGTGCCGAAGCGGGGCCGGCACCCGGCGTGGCGACCGCTGCTGACCGGGAGGCCGGTGACGAGGGTGCGGGCCAGGGTCAGCGAGGTGACGGCGGGGTTCACGGTCCACGCCTCGACCCGGACGTCGGGCCCACCCGGGGTGAACGCCCGGCAGATGTAGAGGAGGCGGCTGGTGGCGAAGTCGGGTGCCACGACCAGCCCCATCATCCCGGCCTCGCTGCCGGTGAAGGTGCCGGCCGGGGTGGAGAGGACGCGCCGCACCCCGCCGACCATGGCGTTGATGGTGCCGCCCTTCTCGGTGAAGACCAGCGTGGCGTCGGGCAGGAAGCCGATGTCCCACGGGCTCGACAGACCGGTGACCACGTCGGCCGAGGCCAGGGTGGGCGCCGCGTCGGGAAAGGCGTAGACCCCGCCGTCGGCGGCGGCCATCCAGTAGCCGCTGCCGTCAGGCGGGGCGGCGGCCCCGACGATGGGCGACGCCGGCCGCCTGGCGGCGGGCGACCCCCAGAACGTGGCGCCGCCGAAGGCGAAGACGCCCCCGTCACCCGCCATCAGCCAGTAGCCCCCCGACGGGGCCCCGACCAGCTCGACGATCGGGCTGACGAGGGGGACGCCGCCGGTCGACCCGGCGAAGCGGGCGTCGCCGAAGGCGAAGATGCCGCCGTCGGCGGCCACCAGCCAGTAGCCACGCCCGGACGGGGAAGCGGCCATCCCGACGACGGGCTGGTTGAGCCGGAGCCCTCCGGTGGACCCGAGGAAGGGAGCGTTGCCGAAGGCGAAGATCCCGCCGTCGCCGGCGACGAGCCAGTACCCGCCCCCGCTCGGCGTGGCCGCCATCCCGACGATCGGCGAGTTGAGGCGCCGGCCGCCGGTTGAGCCGTGGAAGCGGGCGTCGCCGAAGGCGAAGATGCCGCCGTCGCCGGCGACGAGCCAGTACCCACCTCCGGTCGGGGTGCCGGCCATGGCCACGACCGGCGCGGCCAGCGGCCGTCCGGCCACCGACCCGAGGAACGGAGCCCCGGCCGAGGCCGGCGGCGCCGCACCGACGAGCAGGCTGGCGACCAGTCCGAGAGCGACCACGAGCGAGGACAGTCGGCGCATGGGGCCGAAGGTACCGCCACCTTCCGTGGTCGACGGCTCGTCCGGCGAGAGCCGGCTGGGCTAGGCGGCCAGCAGCGAGCGCACCTGGGCGGCAGCCGACTCGGCCACCTGGCGGGCCGAGGCCACGACGGCCCTGACCTGCTCGGGCAGGCGCTCCTCGACCTCGTCCAGGCGGCCCTCGAGCTCCTTGGCCACCGGCTCGAGGGTGTCCTCGAGGCTGGTGACGACCTTGGCCAGCTGGGTCTTGACCTCGCTTAGCTGGGCCTCGACGGCCCCGGTCACGTCCTCGACCTGCGCCTTGACGGAGGCCTGGAGCTTGCCGGTGTCGGCGCCGAGGGTCTCGGTGAGCTCACGGCGGGCCACCGCCGCCCGCTGGAAGCCGAGGACCCCGAAGCCGACGGCGACGTAGGCGGTGTCCTTCATGGTCTGGGTGATGGTCTGAGTCACGTCCATGCATGCAATGGTAGAGGAAAGCGCTAACCAGAGCAAGCACTCTCTCTTCGGCCTCCAGCGGCGGGTGTCCGCGCTCGGGGAAGGCGCCGGGTCTAGCCTCGACTACCCGTATGGACGACCTCGCCGCCGGTCAGCCGGCGCTCGAAGAGGCCCCGCCCGTCGTCGCCGTCATGGTGGTCCGGGACCCGGGCCCGTGGTTCGAGGAAGCGCTTGCGGCGCTGGCCGCCCAGGACTACCCCGCCCTGTCGATCCTCGTCGTCGACGCGGCCAGCGACGAGGACCCCACCGACCGGGTGGCGGCCGCGGTGCCCTCGGCGTTCGTCCGCCGCCTCCACGTCGACCCGGGCTACGGCGCCGCCGCGAACGAGGTGCTGAAGGTCGTCAAGGGGGCCTCTCACCTGCTCTTCGTGCACGACGACGTGGCCCCCGCGCCCGACGCCGTCCGGCTCCTGCTCGAGGCTTCGTACCGGGGCAACGCCGGCATCGCCACGCCCAAGCTCGTCGACTGGGACGACGCCGACCTGCTCCTGGCCATGGGCGAGTCGGCCGACGCGCTCGGCCGTCCGGTGACGCTCGTCGAGCCGGGCGAGCTGGACCAGGGCCAGCACGACGCCGAGCGCGAGGTCCTCGTCGCCCCGGGGGCCTGCCTGCTCGTGCGGGCCGACCTGTTCCAACGGCTGCAGGGCTTCGACAAGGCGGCCGTCCTGGGCGGCGAGGACGTCGACCTGTGCTGGCGCGCTGCGGTGGCCGGCGCCCGCACGCTCACCGCTCCCGCCGCCCGGGTCCGCCACCGGGCCGCCCTGTCCACCGGCGAGCGGCGCAGCCACCTTGGCGACGTGCGGGAGCTGGGCCTCCGCCACCGGATGCGGGCGGCGCTTGTCGCCGCCCCGTCCTACCGGTTCCCGCTGACGCTCGGCCTGGCCGTGGCCACCGCCGTCCTCGAAGCGGCCGTTGCCCTCGTCCTCGGTCGGCGGACCCATGCCCGGCTGGCCGTGCGGACGGTGGCTGCCAACCTGCGCTCGTTCGGTGGCCTGCTCGCCTCGCGGCGTCGGTTGGCCGGGTTGCGCAAGGGCGGCGACCCGGCTGCGGTCCGGCGGCTGCTCGCCAAGCGGGGCCGGTTCAAGGCGTCGATGCAGGAGGCCGTGGGCGACGACGAGCGCACCGGGGCGCAGCTGCTCCGCGACAGCCTCGGGGGCTTCTGGGCCAGAGGCCTCCGCCGGCACGTCGTCACCTTCGCCGCCCTCACGTTCGTGCTGCTCGTCGGCAGCCGTCACCTCCTCGACGGGCCGCTGCCCCAGCTGGGCTCGCTCGCGTCCCTGCCCGAGGACCCGCTCCAGCTGCTCCGAGCCCATGTCGGGGGTGCCCGCATGGCAGGCATGGGTGGCCTGGGCGCCGCCCCTGCGGCGTTCCCGGTGCTGGGCCTGGCTGGCGCCGCCCTCCTGGGCGGCACCGGGCTGGTCAGCCTCCTGCTCGTCCTCGGGTCCCTGGCCCTCGGGGTGCTCGGCGCCGGCCGCCTGGCCCGCCCCATCGGGAACGGTCGGGCCACCGCGGCGGCGGCGGTCGCCTACGCCGCTGCGCCGCTGTGGGCCAATGCTCTGGCCGAGGGCCGGCTCGGCGGCCTCGTCGCCTACGCCGCCGCCCCGTGGCTGCTCCTCCGCCTCTTCCGGGCCACCGGCCTGCCCCCGTTCGGTGCTGACGCACCCCCCGAGGACGGCGGGGCCAGGGACGTGGGCCTGGCCGAGGCCGCCCGCCGGGCCCGCCGCCGGGCCGAGGTGCGCCGACCGGTCCCGGCTCTGGTGGGTGCCGGCGTGGGGCCCGGAGGCGACGGTGGTGAGCGCGGCCTGCCGTTCGAGCCCTTCGCCCCTGGGGAGCTCGAAGGCCTCGACGGGCCGCCCCTGGCCGGCCGAGACCTCGGCACCACGAGCGGCGAGGCCCTCACCGAGGTCGGCGCCCAGCACGCCCTCGACGAGATCGGCGCCTTTGAGGACGACGTCGACCTCGATGACCTGTCCCGAGCCCGGATCCACCACCGGGGCGTCGCCGCCCGCCGCCTCGACCCCCCGCCGGTGCCGGTCCGCTCACGCCTCCAGCAGGTTGTGGGCTTCGCCGTCGTCCTGGGCCTGTCCACCGCCCTCGCCCCCGCCATCCTCCCGGCCGCCGCCGTCGCCGCCCTCGGACTGCTCGCCAGCGCCGTGGTGGCCGGCCAGGTCCCCGGCCTGGCCCGGGCTCTGCGCACCGCCGCGCTCGGTGCCGCAGGAGCGTTGCTGCTGCTGTCGCCGTGGAGCACCGACCTGCTCCGGGCCGGGCAGTGGTCGGCGCTCACCGGCGCCGCCGGGCCGCAGGCCGACGCCCCGCGCGCCTACGACCTGCTGCGGTTCTCCACCGGTCCGCTGCCGGCGGGCCCGCTGCCGCTGCTGCTGCTCGTCGCCGCCCTGCTCCCGCTGGCCACCGGGCGCTCGTGGCGGAACGACTGGGCCGCCCGGTGCTGGGCCGTCGCCCTGGTCACCTTCGGCTCCGCCCTGGCCCTGGGCCGGGGCTGGCTCGGCGTCGCGCCGCTCGAGCCGGGCGTCCTCCTGCCCTTCGCCGCCGCTGCGCTGGCCCTCGCCATCGCCCTCGGGGCCGCCGCCTTCGAGGTCGACCTGCGCGGCCACGCCTTCGGCTGGCGGCAGCTGGTCTCGCTGGCCGCCGCCGGCGCGGTGGCCGCCGCGTGCCTGCCCATGCTGATCGGCGCGCACACCGGTCGCTTCGGAGTCGCGGGGCGCAGCCACGCCGACGTCCTGTCGTGGATGCCTGACCTCGTCGCCGAAGGTCCCTTCCGCGTGCTCTGGGTGGGTGACCCGGCCGTGCTGCCCCTCACCGGCTGGCACTTCGACGAGGGCCTGGCCTTCGCCACATCCCGCAACGGGCCACCCACCGCCGCCGACCAGTGGGCCGGCCCGAAGCGGGGCGCCGACGAGCTGCTCGCCGGGCCCCTCCGCAGCGCCCGCCGCAGCGACGTGGTTGACCTCGGCCGCCGGCTGGCGCCGCTCGGCGTGCGCTACGTGGTCGTGCCGCTGCGGGTCGCTCCCGTCGTCGATGCGCCCCGGCGCGAGCCCCCGGCCGACCTGCCCGCCGCGCTGCGGGCGCAGGTGGACCTCCGGCAGATCGACACGAACCCGTCGCTGCTGGTGTTCGAGAACGCGGCCTGGGCTCCGGCGCGGGCCCAGCTGCCCGAGGAGGCCGTCGGCGCCGCCCGCAGCGGGGGCCGAGCCGCCGACGTCGACCTCAGCGACAGCCAGGCGGTGCTGGCCCCGAGCAAGCCGGGCTCGCTCCGCTTCCGGGGCGAGGTCGACGCTGGTGAGGTGCTCCTCGCCGAGGCGCCGAGCCCACGCTGGCAGCTGCGGGTCGGTGGCGACACCGCCGACCGACATCCGGCCTTTGGCGTCACGGGCTTCACGGTGGGCGCGGCCGGCGCCGGCACCCTCCGCTTCCGCACCCCGCTCCTCCACCTCCTCGCCGTGCTGGTCCAGGCCGGGCTGTGGCTCCTCGCCTTGGCCGTCCTGGCCGGCGGCGGGCTTGGCCGCAGCCGGAAGGCGCCCGGCCGCCGAGCTCCTGCGCCGGTGCGACCGCTGCCGGTGCGGGACCGGGACCGGGACGAAGGCCGGGGCGTCGTGCTCCTCGACCCCGTCGGCGCTCCCACCCCACTGCCCTCATCCGGCACCGGCCCCGCCCCGGAGACCTCGGACGCCGCCTCGCACCCGGAGCCCGAGCCCCGGTGGCCAGATCCGGTCCCGGCCGAACCCGCTCAGGCCGCCACCGAGCCGCCGGCCGCCTCCGACCAGTCGGGTCCCCTCCACCTGGCCCCTGACGAAGAGGTCCTGCCCCGCCCGGCCGCCACCGAGGCTGCTCGCTTCCTCGATGATCTCCGCGCCCATCCGCTCGACGCCCCCGGCCGCGACGAGCACGACGAGCATGACGACGGGGCCGGACGGTGATCCGCTCACGCCCGCTGCTGGTCGTGGCCATCGGGCTGGCCGCACTCGTCGGCGCCGTCGCCGCCGACCGCATCGAGCGACCCGCCCGCCCGAGCGCCCTGGTCGCCGCCGAGCCCCCGGGCGGCCCGACGATGGCACCCGCCGGGACCACGTCCGCCGCCTGGTACTGCCCGGGCGGACCGCTGGCCGCAGCCGACCAGGCCGACGTCAGCGTCTCCCTGGCCAACACCACTGCTCGCTCGATCGCCGCCCGACTCACGGCGCTGCCGGTGAGGGGCACGGGCGACCCGGTCGAGCGCACGGTCGACGTGCCGTCCCTCGGGTCCACCACCGTGCGGCTCGCCGACCTGCTCGGCGGCACCCGCCCGGCCGGCGCCAGCGTCGTCTCACCCGGAGGCGTGGTCGTCCAGCAATCCATCAAGACCCCCGAGGGCGCAGCCGTGGGCCCGTGCGCCTCGGGCGCCTCCGACCGGTGGTACTCAGCCGTCGGCTCGACCGCCGCCGGCTCCAGCCTCCTCCTGCCGCTGCTCAACCCGTTCCCCTACGACGCGATCGTCGGCATCTCCTTCTCCACCGACCAGGGCCGGGCCGTGCCCGGCGACCTCCAGGGCGTCGTCGTCCCGGGCCGGTCGCTGCTGGTGGTCGACGTCGGCTCCCACGTGCGCCGCCGCGACGCCGTCTCCGCCGAGGTGGTGGCCCGCCGGGGCCGGGTGGTCGTCGGCCGCAACTTCCGCAAGGGCACCGGCAGCAGCACCGCGCTCGCCGCCCCGTCGCCCGCGTCCACCTGGTACCTCCCCGGTGGGGTGAGGACCGAGGGCGTCACCAACCGCCTGGTGGTCGCCAACCCGTCCGATCAGGACGCTCAGGTCAGCGTCGAGATCCGCCTCCAGGAGGGGGCCATCCAGCCCCTGACCCTCGCCGTGCCGGCCCAGGACCGGGCCGAGCTCAACCTCGACGACGCCAGCGTCCCGCGTGGGGTCCCCTACGCGATCGCCGTCCGCTCGCTCGAGGAGGTGCCGGTCGTGGCCGAGCGCTCCACCGAGGGGCGGGCGGGGCGCAGCGACGTCCTGGGAGGTCGCGACCCCGACCGGGCCTGGGTGGCCGTGGTCGCCGGCCCCCGGGGGCAGGACTCGCTGGCCATCTACAACGCCAGCGACGGCCAGGCCGAGGTCACCGTGACCCCGCTCGACGGCGACGGCGTGCCGCTGTCCGGAGGCCCGCTGCGCATCGACCCGGGCGTGCGGGCCAGCCTGCGCATCGACGACAAGACAGCGGTCAAGGGGTCGGCCGTCCTGGTCGAGTCCAACCAGCTTCTCGTGGTCGAGCGCGACAGCGGCGACGGCGCTCCCACCCAGGGCGGGGCTGTCGCCGCCGCCCTCGGCCGCCGCTAGAGCGCATCGAGCGGTGGGAGGATCGGGCCGTGGAGCGCGTGGTCGTGGCGGTGGGGCTGGTCGCCCTGGTGGCCGTGGTCGCCTTCCTGGTCGGCCGGCGGAGGGGGGCCGACGCCCCGTCCCAGCCCCGAAGCTGGCCGGTGCCCGCCCAGCTCGACCGGGCCGACTTCGAGGCGCCCGCCAGCCCGTGGCTAGCCGCGCTGTTCACCTCGGCCACGTGCCAGTCGTGCGCCCGGGTCGAGCAGATGGTTCGGCCGCTGGCGTCGGCCCAGGTCGCCGTCACCGTCCTGCCCTGGCAGGAGCACAAGACCCTCCACGAGCGTTACGGCATCGAGGCGGTCCCCTGCTTCGTCCTGGCCGACGTCGAGGGCGTCGTCCGCCACAGCTTCGTCGGCAGCGAC
>JBKJUI010000025.1:0-9500 GCA_046590775.1 Acidimicrobiales bacterium | reverse complement strand
AAGGAAGCCTCGACGATCCTGACGCCTGCGTCCTCGAGGCCGCCGACGTCCCGGACCCGCCCCGCCCTCGGCTCGTGTCGCACCAACGTCGTGGCTGGGCTCGGCGTGGCCTACCCGGGCGCCCACGGTCCAAGTTTGGATCGGGGCGCGCTGCCCTTTCGGGTAGATCCTCAGCTCCAGCCGTCGCCTGCGCCCGCCGCCGCAGCGGGTCTGCCCACTTCTGGCTGGCGTTGGCTGGGGACCGAAAGTGGGCCAGACCCGGGGGGTCAAGCGGTCGGCCGTTGCGTCAGTCGGGCCGGCCGTCGCTCGGCCACCACACCTCGAGGTCTTCGATGCGGGTGACCTCGCGGTGGCCGGGCTGGCCGACGTACGGGCAGCCGTCGAGGCCCTGGCGGAGGGTGAACGAGGGGTCGTACGGCTCGATCCACCGCAGCTTGCCCTGCTCGATCCAGGGGGCGAGCTCGTAGTCGAACGAGTCCTCGTCGGTGTCGGCCGAGTCCCACACCCACCCCCGCTTGCCGGCCCGCCGCCACGCCCGATCGGAGCCCCACTCGTCGATGGTCGGCAGTGACTCGTGGTCGGCGCCAGGTTCGGCGAAGTAGGCCAGCGCAAAGGCGGCGTGCGAGCCGACCAGGACAGCCGACACGACCGCCGTCACCTCGTTCTCGGACAGGACGTGGGGCAGGACGAACGGCACCTCGGGCCCCGGCCGGGCCAGGAACGGGAAGTAGGGGACGTCCACGGTCAGCTGGACGGCCCCGGTCAGGCCCAGGAACGTGGCCGGCTCCTCGGGCGGCGGGAGCCGAGCCGGGTTGCGCACGTCCCAGAAGGGCCCGTCGAGGTCGACCACGTCCAGGGGGTAACGCAGCACCTCCTCGGTAATTGGGCAGCGGGACACCTCGACCGGTTCGAGCGTGGCCAGGTACTTGTCCCGCAGCTCGGTCCGCCGGTCGCCGACCACGCGCCGGGTCTCAGCGTCGTCGTCATCGTCGTCCTCGTAGATGAGGAACCACTCGGCCAGAACCATCTCGCGGTCGTCGTCGGTCTCGCTCATCGCGTCAGTCCTCTGCTGCCAGGTACTGGGGCTTGTGGGTGGCCACCGAGCAGCCGCTGGCCGTGATCTTCAGCAGCTGCTCCTTGGCCCTGATGATCACGTCGAAGATCCGCTGCTCCGACGCGTTCTTGGGCTTCCAGTCGAGGAGGGCGCCGTGCTGGGCGTTGAAGCTCCCCGACCTGAGGGCGGCCACCACGGCTTCCTTCTTCCGGAACATCGTGGTCTCGCCCGGCTGGTCGACGAGGGGCTGCTCGCTGGCGTCCAGCACGGCGTAGAGGTCGTGGTCGCCCGTCATCTCCTTGCCGCTCTTCACGTCGACGATCTTGCCCTCGACGATCCTGATGCGCTTCTTGTGCAGCAGCTTGGTCACCTTCTGCATCTCGTCGGCCCGCTCCTTCAGGCGGAGCCCGTACCGGGGGAGGAGGTCACCGGCCACCGTCTCCTCCTTGCTGCCGGCGGCGGGGAGCTGGGGCGCGAACCAGCCGACCTTGCCGAGGTCGTCCTTGGTGAGCCCGGCCCGGGCCCCGAGCACGACGTCCTTGGCGTTGATCGTCTTGGCCTTGACCGCTTCCGGCTTGGGCACCAGGCCGCGCTCGAGGAGCACCGGCACCTGGGGCGACGTGGGCCGCACGAGGAGGACGACCCCGAAGCGCGCGGCCACCTCCATGGCGTGCAGGGCGTTGGCGGTGGGCATGCCGTACTTCTTGTACAGGGCCGTGTCCGCCAGGTCCTCCGCCGTCTTGCCCTCGGCGAGCGGGACGTCGACCTCGGAGTCCTCCTCCAGCTCTCCCTCCTTCGGCAGGTCGGTCTTGCGCCAGCGATCCCCGTACTGGTCCAGCTCGCGCAGCAACCGGTCGAGCAGCTGCTGGAGGTTGGCCAGCGCCGGCGGCGTGGTCTCACTCAGGAGCTGGTTGTCCGTCAGGCGGTCGGCGACGACCCCGGCCTCCTCGACCGACTTGGCCACGATCAGGATCCCCTTCAGGTCCTTGGCCTGCGCCTTCTCGGTGGTCGACGGGTTCTTCTTGTCGGTCAGGGCGATCAGGCTGGCCTCGAGCTTGTTCACCAGCGGCCCCCGCTTGGACGCCATCTCCAGCTTGGCCGGCGGCGTGTAGTACAGCGTGTGGTCGACCGGACCCATGTCGAAGTCGAGCCTGACCTCCGTCAGCTTGCCGGCCGGGTCCGCCCTGCCTTCGCCGTCCTTGATGTACTTCTCCAGCTGCTTCAGCTGCTGGGACGCCGCCAACTCCACCTGCGCCCTGGTGGCGCCCAGCGGCTTGCCCTTCTTGGCCCGGAGGTCGCACTGCCGCTTGTCGGCCACGTCCGCCTTGATGGCGGCCATGGTGGCGTCGATCCGGCCCGTCAGCAGCTTGGGCAGCGCCCTCAGCAGCGCCTCGCGGTACGAAGTGGTGGCGCCCTCGGTGCCGCCGGCCAGCACCTTTTTGCACTGCTTGGCCGTCTCGTTGTCCGAGGAGTGCATCGCCCCGGTGGCCAGGTCGCCGGGCGGGGGCGGGCTGCCGACCGTCTTGCGGTTCGATGCCGTCTTGTAGAGCATCACCGTGGTCATGGCGTGGTAGAAGTCGTTGCTCACGGCGCGGTTGTGGAAGTGCATCAGGTAGTTGTTGATCCAGTCCCGCGGGATCACGTGCTCTGACTCGAGGTGCAGGTACTTCGGGCTCGATGCGCGTCCTCGCGAGCCCTGCTGGCTGTGCGGGCCCACCTCGCCGCACACGCCGGCGCTGGGATCGTCGGTGTACAGCTCGCCCTCACCGCCCTCGATGCCCAGCCGGCTCTTCACCGCCGTCAGCTGCGTCCGCAGCACCTTGAGCCGGCTGCCCGCCGTGCTGGCGGTGTTCCCGTCCAACTTCCGGGCCTCCTTGGCGATCTTCGAGGCCTCCTTCACGCCGAGCGTGTCCTTCCTGGCGTCGGCGTGGCCGGCCACGGCGTCGGCCTCGGCGGCCAGGACGAGCGCCGAGCTCCGCTTCAGCTGCGAGTCGTCCAGCTTCGGCCCCATGCCCGCCACGCCGAGGTCGGGCCGGCTGAAGGACTTCCCGTAGGCGGCGAGCGCCTTGGCCAACGCCCGCAGCCGGGTCTGCACCTTCTTGGCCCGGTCCCGGGCCTCGGCGTCGTCCTTGGCGCCGACCGCCATCTTCCCCTCCTCGAGGACCTTGACGGCCAGGGTGGCCAGCCCGCCCACCGCCTTGATCCGGGCCGGGTCGCCGTCGGCCTCGGCCAGCCGCTTCTCGGCGGCGATCTTGGCCAGGATGTCGCCCTTCTTCGACGCCATCGTCAGCGCGATGCCACCGCCGGCCTTCTCGAGCGACACGGTGTGCGACTCGCCGGCCATGGTGGCCGGCTCCTGGCGGGGCAGGCCGAGCGCCCGGAGGATGCTGTTCTTGACCTGTCCCACCTTCTTGGTGGCCCAGGTCCTGCTCTGCTTCAGCTTGGCCGTGCCCTTCTCGGCCAGGTCCTTCACCTTCGCCTTGCCCTTGGCGTAGAGCCGCTTGGCCGGCTGCCAGATGGCCTTGGTGGCGTCGACGATCGACTTGACGACCTTGTCCGTCGCCTTCCGCAGCGGGGCGCGCACCCGGTCCACGATCGAGCGCACCTTGTCGCCGACCCCGCCCAGGCCAATGATGCTGGCCAGGAAGCCGATGGCCAGCGGCAGGAGCTTGACCAGGACGCCCTCGATCTTCTCGGGCACCCCCCCGATGCCGCCCTTGGCGATGTCGACGATCGAGTCGATGATGGTGTTGATGAGCTCGGCGATGCGGCCGCCGTTGTCGATCAGCCACATGATGATGTCGTAGATCATCTTGCAGGCCTTGATGAAGGCCGAGGCCGGGTTGAGCATCGACACGAAGAACTTGATGCCTTCGGTGATCACCTTGCCGACCACGAACTCCTTGATCTTGCCGAGGACCATCTCCTCGAAGTCGCCGAACTTCTCCAGCAGCATCGTGCCGAGGGCGATGGGGCCCTGGCTGATCACCTGCTGCACGATGTCCGAGCCCTTCTCCAGGGCGGCGACGCCCGGCTCGCCGATGTGCTTCACGAACGAGGCCCGCAGGGTGTCCCACGTCAGGCCCAGCACCTGGAGGACGACCTTGAGCATGCCCGGCACGTCGAAGCTCTCGGGCACGTCGATGCCGTTGGCTCCCAGGGCGCCGAACAGCCAGTCCATCAGGCCCTTCTTGAGGTGCTTGAGGATGCCGTCGGAGAAGCGGGTGACGCCCTGCTTGATGGCGCTCATGAAGTTGCCGAGGAACTTGATCGGCGCCTTCATGATGTCCCCGATGGCGCTGGCCGCCTTGGAGATCACGTTGAGGATCAGGTTCTTGAGGTTGTTGATGGTGTTCAGGACGCCGGCGATCGCCGCCGACGCCTTGGCGATGATCCCGCTGTTGGCCTCCTTCGCCTCCTCGATCTCTTTGTTGACGGCGTCCCGTGAGTCCTTCCACTTCTTGCTGATCGAGGTGGCCAGCTCGTCGAACTTGTCCTTGACGCCGGCGTCGAGCTCGTCGAACTTGTCGGCCAGGTCGGCGGCAGCCTCCTGGCCGACCTTGGCCAGCTCGCCCGTGAGGCCGCCGACGTAGGTGGCGACGTCCTGGCGCCCCTTCTCGATCCGGCGGGTGGCGGTGTTGAGCTCGTTGGCCACCAGGATGGAGAGGTCGCGGGCGAGCTTGTCCATCTTGGCCTCGTAGACCTTGCGGGAGGCCTCGTACTCCTGGCTGGCCTCCTCCGGCAGCCCGGCGAAGAAGTCCCTGGTCCAGCGCCACTTGCCCCGGATGCCGGAGTAGCGGTGGCTCTTGTAGGCCTTCAGGCGCTGGTTCCAGTCGGCGGTGAACTCCTTGCGGATCCGGGCCTCGCCCTGCTCGAAGGCCGTGTCCACCTTCTTGTCGAGCCCGGTCAGGGTCGCGTCGACGTCCCGCTTGGTCAGGTCGTAGATGTTGGTGACGTTGTCGGCGACCTCCTTGCGGGCCTTCTCGTCCTTGTCCTTGGTGTCGTCCTTCTTCGTGCCGACCTGGCCCAGGGCGGCGGCCAGGTTGCCCCGGGCCCCGCCCACCGCCGTCTTCTCGGCCGACGCCGCCTCGTCGCCCGCCTGGCCGAGGATCCCGGCCTCGGCCTGCCGAATCTCCCCCGGCGCCTTGGCGGTGTGCGCCTCACCCTGCTTCTTGGCCGAGAGGGCGCCGTTGAACTCAGGCTCGTTCGACTGCTTGAGCTGCTCCTCGGTGACCCCGGCGTCGGCCATCTGCTGGTCGACCTTGGCCGGCCCCTCGCGCAGGTCGAGCTGCTCGCTGGGCACCGGTGCCGGCATGGCGGCCGACGCCCCGACCGGCGGCGGCTCGGCGATCTCGGTCGTCGGCATCGGCGCCTCGGGCTTCCGCACCGCCACGGACGGGTCGGGCGGGAGGTTCGCCTTCGTGGCGACGTCGCCCGTCGCCTCGTCCTTGCTGGAGGTGACCGTGCCCTTCACGGCCGCCTTCATGCCCGTGGCCTTCTCGTCGAGGTTCTCGGCCTCCTCGAAGTTCTTGGGGCCCGCCTTGTCGAGCGCCGCCTTCACCGCCGTGTAGAAGGTGTCGGCGCTGAACTCCTTGGGCTTGGCCGCCGCCATGGTGTCGGCGTGGCCGGCCTTGGCCTGGGCCTCGGTGTCGTTGGCCGGGGCCTTGGCCGCCAGCTGGGAGGCCGCGCTCTCGTCCTGGCCCGTCGGGTGCTTGCGGGCGGCCTTCACCGCCTTCTTCCCGGCCGACGTCGCCGCCGCCAGCGCCGGATCCTGCTTCGGCTTGCGCTGGTCGAGCGGCGCCGGCGGCGGCACCTGCAGACCGGGCTTGAAGACGTACTTCGGCGGCGGGGGCGGGGCCCGCTTCCTGACGACCTCGCCCGGGCCGCCCTTGCCCTTGGCTCCGGGCCCCCCGCCGCGCCGCTTGTTCTTCGGCCGTGGTCCCTTCGTCGGCTTCGGCGTCTTCTTCCCCTGTGCCGGCTGCTTGGGCCTCGCGGGCGGCGGCGGCCCCGTCGGGGCGGGCGGCGGCGGCTTCACCTTGGGTTTCGGGATCGTGGCCAGGGTGGCCGCCGCCCGGGGGTCGGTCGAGAACTCCGAGGTGTCGACGTCGTTCGGGTCGGCCTCCGGCTCCGGTCCGAGCGCCGGGTTCTGCCGACCCGGCCTGCGTTGCACCTGTGTTGCGGCGGGGTCGGTGCCCGCCAGCTGCCATTCGCACCGGCCGTGAGGTCCGTCAGCGGAGAGGGACACGCGCCCGTGGCCGCCGGCCAGCACGGGCTCACGCTGGATCAGGGGCGCGTCATACCAGGATGGCTCGCTCGGGCCGCTCGTGGACGCCGATCCAGCTGCCTGCGCAACCGGGTCCAGGCCCTCGGTGCTGGCCGTAGCCAAGCTCGTCGCTCCGCCCTCGGGCAGAGGGCCGGCGGTGGCCGGCGCCTCGAAGGTCGGGGTGTTGCACGCTGGCCGAGGTGGCCCGCGCGCCGGTGCAACACCCAGATCCCCCGCCCGAGGCGAGCTGCTGCGAGCCCGGGTCGGGTCGGAGTCGGAGGGCGGCGCCTGGCGCTCGGAGCCGTCTGCCTGGAGGGCCCTTGCCGTACTGCTGTCGGATGCTGCGTCGCCGCCGGGAGGCGAAGCCGGGTCCACAGGTACGGCAACCCCCGTGGCCCCGGCTCGGTCGGGCTCGGCCACCTCGGCCCGCTCGGCCACGTCCGTGACCTCGGCCACCTCGGCCGCCGGGCCCACGAGCGCTGCCTCCGGGGCTCGCTGGACCTCGGGCGCCGCAGCTCGCTGCACCGCAGCCACCGGGGCTCGCCGGACCGACGGCGCCGGAACGATGCCCACGGTCGGCGCCGCCCGAGGCAAGGCCGGCACGGCCAGCTCGAGGCGCTGGAGGAGAGGAGGAGCCTGACGGGCTGCGGGCCCGCCGCCGCTGGGTGGCGGTGGCGGCGCCGCCGGGGGCGGGGGCGTGCCCGCCCGCACCGTGCCCAGCAGCTGGTTCACCGCCGCGTTCCCGGCCGTGACCCCGAGCTGCTCGAGGCCCCGAGCGTCGCGCGTCGCCGGCTCGGCCGCGCCTACCGAAGGGGCGTGGTGGGTGACCTGGGCGTGACCCGCCTGGGCGCTCACGACGAGCAGTCTGCCTTCTCGACACTGCCCTTTCGTGTAGAACGCGAAGATTGGCGGCGCCGCTCGGTCAGGCCTCGGCCGAGGGCTCCACCTCGGGGACCGCCTCGATGGGGGCCACCGCCGCCACCTGGTCGCCGGCGTCCATGTTCATCACGCGCACGCCGGTGGCATCCCGGCCCTGGCTGGAGATCTCCCGGACCGAGGTGCGGATCACCACGCCGCCGGAGGACATGGCCACGACCTCGTCGTCGAGGTGGACCATGAAGGCGGCGACGACCTTGCCCTTCTTGGCCGTGAGGCGGATGGCGATGAGACCGACGCCGCCGCGGGCCTGGGCCCGGAAGTGGGTCAGCTGGGTGCGCTTGCCATAGCCGGCATCGGTGATGAGGAGGAGGGAGCGCTCGTCCGAGCAGACGTCACAGGACACCAGCTCGTCACCGGCCCGCAGGCCCATCCCCCGGACGCCCTGGCTGTCGCGGCCCATCGTGCGGACGTCGGACTCGCTGAACCGGATGGCCATGCCCTTGCGGCTGACCATCAGGATGTCCTCGTCACCGCTGGTCTTGATGACCCGGACCAGCTCGTCGCCGTCGAGGAGCTTGATGGCGATGAACCCGTCGCGCCGCGACTTGTCGTACTCCGACAGCAGCGTCTTTTTCACCTGGCCCTTGCGGGTGGCGAAGAACAGGTGGCCGCCGCCGTCGAAGTCGCGGGTGTCGATGATGGTCTGGATGCGCTCCTCGGGCGCCAGGGGCAGCAGGTTGACGATCGGCGTCCCCTTGGCCGCCCGCTCCCGGATGGGGATCTCGTGGGCCCGCAGCCGGTACACCTTGCCCCGGTTGGAGAAGCACAGCAGGAAGGCGTGGGCGCTGGTGTGCAGCACCTCGGCGACGAGGTCCTCCTCCTTCAGCTTGGCGCCGGTGACGCCCTTGCCGCCCCGGGCCTGGTTGCGGAAGGCGCCGGCCTCGAGCGACTTGACCCACCCGGCCCGGGTCATGGTGATGACCAGCGGCTCGTCGTCGATGAGGTCGAGGTCGACGATCTCGCCGTCGTCGTGGGTGAGCTCGGTGCGGCGAGCATCGGCGTACTTGACCCTGACCGCGGCCAGCTCGTCCTTGATGACCTGGCGCAGGGCGGCCGGGTCGGCCAGGATCCGCTCGAGCTCGGTGATCTGGGTGCGCAGCTCCTCGAGCTGCTGCTCGAGCTCGACCCGGGCCAGGCGGGTGAGCTGGCCGAGCCGCATCTCGAGGATGTCGTCGGCCTGCACCTCGGAGAACTCGTAGGGCTCGCCCATCAGCGACGTCTTGGCCGACCGGCGGTCGTCACTGGCCCGGATGAGGGCGATGATCTGGTCGATGACGTTGACGGCCTTCAGCCGGCCCTCACGCAGGTGCTCGTCGCGCTGCGCCTTTTCCAGGCGGTGCTGGGACCGGCGGGTCAGGACCTCGACCTGGTGCTCGATGTAGGCCTGCAGCGCCTGCACCAGGTTGAGCGTGCGGGGCACGCCCGGGGTGCCGCCCGAGGCGCCGACCAGCGCCACCATGTTCACGCCGAAGCTGGTCTGGAGGGGCGTGAGCTTGTAGAGGTTGTTGAGCACGACCTGCGGGTTGGCATCGCGCTTGAGCGGGATGACCAGCTTGACCTTGCCGCCGGCCGACTGGTCGATGGCGTCGGCGATGCCGTCGAGCGTCTTGTCGTTGGCCAGCTCGGCCACCTTGGCCAGCACCGCCTTCGGCCCCACCTGGTACGGCAGCTCGGTGACGACGATCTCGAAGCCCCGCTTGGTGTCCTCGATCGTGGCCCGGCCCCGCATCTTGATGGAGCCGCGACCGGTCGTGTAGGCGTCGATGATCCCCTGCCGGCCGAGGAGGAACCCCCCGGTCGGGAAGTCGGGGCCCTTCACGAAGTGCATGAGGTCGGCCGGGGTGGCCTCGGGGTTGTCGATCAGGTGGACGGTGGCGTCGATGATCTCGCCCAGGTTGTGGGGCGGGATGTTGGTGGCCATCCCGACGGCGATGCCCTGGCTGCCGTTGACCAGCAGGTTGGGGAACCGGGCCGGCAGGACCGACGGCTCCTCGTCGGTGTTCGAGTAGTTGGGGATGAAGTCGACGGTGTCCTCGTCGATCCCCTCCAGCAGGACGTTGGCCAGCGTGGCCAGCCGGCTCTCGGTGTAGCGGGAGGCGGCGGCCCCGTCGTCCATCGAGCCGTAGTTGCCGTGGAAGTCGATGAGCGGGTGGCGCAGGGAGAACGGCTGGGCCATGCGCACCAGGGCGTCGTAGATGGCGCCGTCGCCGTGGGGGTGGTAGTTCCCCATGACCTCTCCGCAGA
>JBKJUI010000495.1:0-14560 GCA_046590775.1 Acidimicrobiales bacterium | reverse complement strand
ACCGCCGCCGCCGCATTAGCGGCGTTGTACAGGCCGGGGGCGGGCAGGTCGACGGGGATGGCCTGACCGGCGTGGTGGAGGCTGAAGCGGGTGCGCAGCCGCCCGGGCACCAGGTCGGCCAGGCGGAAGGCCGCCCCGGGGCCCGTGCCGAAGGTCACCGCGTCAGGCCGGGCGGCCAGGAGGGCGGCGGCCCCCGGGTCGTCGACGCCGAGGACCACCGGTCCCTCGGTCTCGGTGACGAAGCGCCCGAAGGCGTCGTGCAGTCCCTGGAGGGTGCCGCCGTAGGTGGCCAGGTGGTCGGCCTCCACGCTGGTGACCACAGCCAGGCTGCGGGGCAGCTCCAGGAAGGTGCCGTCGCTCTCGTCGGCCTCGGCCACCAACAGGTCGTCCCCCTCGTCCCAGTGGGCGCCGTGGTCGAGTGAGGGCACGTCGGCGCCCACGACGAACGACGGCGACCGGCCGGCGCCGCGCAGGGCGAGCGCCAACAGGGCGGTGGTGGTGGTCTTGCCGTGGGTGCCGGCCACGGCCACGGTGCGCCGCTGGCGGCAGAGGGCGGCGAGCAGGTCGGCCCGCCGGAGGACCGGGAGGTGCCGTCGCCGCGCCTCGACCAGCTCGGCGTTGTCGGCCGCCACCGCGGTGGAGGCGGCGACGACCTCGACGTCGGGGAGGACGAAGCCGGCGTCGTGACCAGCGTGCACGGTGACGCCCAGGGCCCGCAGGCGGTCGGCGACGGCCGGGTCGGGGGTGGCGTCGCTCCCGGTCACCCGGTGGCCGCCCTGGGCCAGCACGGAGGCGTAGCTGCTCATCCCGGTGCCGGCGATCCCCACCAGGTGGAGGCGCCGCCGGGCGGACAGGTCGAGCCGGGCACCGGCCTCGTCACTCACCGGGCGTGCTGCAGGAGCAGGGCCGCCACGCGCTCGGCCGCGTCAGGGTGGCCGGCCGACGCCGCCGCAGCAGCCATCTCCCTGCGCCGCAGCTCGTCGTCGACCAGGGGGCCCAGCACCTCGGCCAGCCGCTCTGCGGTGCACTCGGCATCCGGCAGGACCACCGCCGCGCCGGCCTCGGCCATCGCCCTGGCGTTCGCGCTCTGGTGGTCGCCCGGGGCGTTCGGCAGGGGCACGAGGACCGAGGGCACGCCCGCCACCCCCAGCTCGGCGCAGGTCGAGCCACCGGCCCGGCCGACCCACAGGTCGGCCACGGTGAGCACCAGGTCCATCCGCTCCTCGTACTCGACGGCGCCGTAGTGGAGCGCCGCCGGCGGTGGCGGCGTGAAGCTCGGCCAGTCACGCCGACCCACGGCGTGGTGCACGGCCACATCGGCTCGGCCGGCCCAGCGCTCGGCCAGCCCTCGGACCGCCTCGTTCACCCGGCGGGCGCCGAGGCTGCCGCCACTGACCCCGACGACCACCCGACCCTCGGGGAGGCCCAGCGCGGCCGCAGCCGCCACCCGGCCGCCCGGGCTGCGGTCGAGGGCCAGGACCTCTGGTCGCACCGGGTTGCCGGTGAGCACGGCTCGCGGCAGCGGCGTGCCGGGAAAGGAGACCGCCGAGGCTCGGGCGAAGCGGGCCACCATGCGGTTCGCCGCGCCCGGGACGGCGTTCGCCTCGGCCAGGACCAGAGGCCGGCGCAGGATGGCGGCGGCCAGGGCGACGGGCAGGCCGGCGTAGCCGCCGACGCTCAGCACCGCTCGCGGCCTGGACCGCAGCACCAGGCCCAGCGCCTGGAACAGGGCGACGCCGAGCCCGAGCGCGGCACCGAGGTTGGCCGGGGTGAGGCGGCGCTGGATGCCCCGTCCCGGCAGCAGCGTGATGGCGAACCCGGCGTCGGCCACCAGCCGTCCCTCGCTTCCCCGACGGGAGCCGACGAACCTGATGTCGGCGGGGTCGACGCCCTGGGCGACCAGCGCCCGCCCGACGGCGATGGCCGGCACGGTGTGTCCGGCGGTCCCTCCGCCGGCGAGCAGGAAGTGGGGTCGGGGGCCGGGGGCGGGACGGTCGACGCCCTGCGCCAGGTCTCCCGCACCGGGGCTGCTCGCCCGTGCCGTCATCGGCGGCCTGATCCGGCCGGGCGGCGCAGCAGCGGCACCACGTCGGCCCGTCGCCTGCTCCCTGTCGCGCTCATGCGGCCGGGCACCGCCACCGGGGCGGCTCCCCCGGTCTGGGCGATGTTCACCAGGATGCCGGCGGCCAGCATCGAGATGACGAGGGCCGATCCGCCGAAGGAGACGAACGGCATCGGCACCCCGGTGACCGGGGCCAGGCCGATGACGGCGCAGATGTTGAGAACGCCCTGCCCCACGAGCCACGTCGTGATGCCGGCGGCGAGCAGCGCCCCGAACCGGTCGGGGGCCCGCAGGGCGGTGCGCACGCCGAGCCAGGCCAGCGCCACGAAGAGCCCGACGACGAACAGCGTTCCCGGCAGCCCCCCCTCCTCACCGATGACGGCGGAGATGAAGTCGGTGTGGGCGTTCGGAAGGAAGCCCCACTTCACCCGGCTCTGGCCGAAGCCCAGGCCGCGGATGCCGCCGGAGCCCATGCCCATGAGCGACTGGGCCAGCTGGTAGCCGTCGCCGGCGGACTGCTCGAAGGGGTGGCGGAACGAGAGGATCCGGTCGCGGCGGTACGGCTCGAGCCAGCCGGCCAGGCCTCCGGCCACCACGAGGAACGCCGCGCAGCGCGCCAGGTAGCGCCCGGGGAGGCCGCTGGCGAAGGCACAGCCCGCCGCCACCAGCACCAGGCAGGCGGAGGTGCCCATATCGGGCTGCAGCATCACAAGGGCCACCAGCACCCCGGTGGCCGTGCCGGCCGGGAGCAGGCCGGCCCGCCAGTCGGCCAGACGGTGCTCGCGTCGGGCCAGGAGGTCGGCGCAGAACAGACCGAGCGCCAGCTTGGCGATCTCGGAGGGCTGCAGGCGCAGCGGGCCCAGGTCGAGCCAGCGGGTGGAGCCGGCGACGGTCGTGCCGACCCCGGGGAGGAGCACGAGGACCAGGAGCCCCACGGCGCCGAGCAGGGCCGGGATGGCGAGGCGCCGGAGATGGCGGTGGTCGATCCGGCAGGCGATCAGCAGGGCAGCCACGCCGAGCGCGCTCCACACCGCCTGCTTGCCGACGAAGTACCAGGCCGACCCGTGGCTGCGGGTGCCGAGCACCGACGAGGCCGAGAGGATCATCACGAGGCCGACGAGGTTGAGGGCGGCGACGACGAGCACGAGGCCCGAGGCGGTCGAGATGGCGGATCGGGGCGTCGACGCGTCCTGGCCCGTCGCCCTCCTGGTGGCGGCCCGGGGCAGGGTCACGGGCCCTGCTCCGCCGTCGGGCTGGCCGGAGGGGGCGCCGAGCAGCTTCGCGACCCTGGCGTGCCGGGGCAGCGCAGCAGGTAGTCGTAGTAGAAGACGCCCAGCGTGCTCGCGGTGAGCGCGCCGGCGATCAGCCAGAAGCGGATGATCACCGTGGTCTCCGGCCAGCCCTTCTGCTCGAAGTGGTGGTGGATCGGCGCCATCTTGAACACCCGGCGGTGGAACACCCGGAACGAGAAGACCTGGATGATGACCGACAGCGTCTCGGCCACGAACAACCCGCCCACGAGGGGCAGCAGGAGCGGCGTGCGGGTGAACAGGGCCAGCCCGGCCAGGCCGGCGCCGATGGCCAGGCTGCCGGTGTCGCCCATGAAGATGCGGGCCGGAGCTGCGTTCCACCAGAGGAACCCGACGCACCCGCCGAGCATGGCCACCGAGAGGATGGCCAGGTCGAGCGCCTGCGGGACCTGGTACACCGGCACGTGGCGGAACTGCCAGAAGGCGATCAGCGCGAAGGCCGAGAAGGCGAATGCGGACGAGCCGGCGGCCAGCCCGTCCAGGCCGTCGGTCAGGTTCACCGCGTTCGACGTGCCGATGACGAGCAGCACGGCGAACACCGCCCAGCCCACGACGCCCAGGTCGAGGTGGAAGCCGTCCTGGCGGACGAAGGAGATCTTGGTCGGCGCCTTGGCCGCCGAGTAGGCCAGCCAGGCGAAGGCGCCGGCGAGCACGAGCTGGCTCCCGCTCTTGGCCCGCTTGTTGAGGCCGAGGCTTCGCTCCCGGCTCACCTTAAGGAAGTCGTCGAGCCCGCCGATGATCGAGCCGCCGACGATGAGCAGGACGACCAGCAGCCCGGCCCGGGTGAAGATGGTCTCCTTGCGGAAGTGGGCCACGGCGTACCCGGCGACGCCCCCGGCGACGATCATGACCCCGCCCATGGTCGGGGTGCCCGCCTTGGTGAAGTGGCCCTCGGGACCGTCCTCCCGGATCTGCTGGCCGATGCCGTGCCGCGTGAAGTACCGCATCACGAGCGGCGTCCCCAGCACCGACACGAGTGTGCTCACAGCGATCGCGACGAGCAGGCTGATCACGACGAGCGCCCGCGCTGGTGGATGGCCCGGCGCACCTCGTCACGATCGTCGAACGGCTGGCGACGGCCGTCGAGCTCCTGCTCCAGCTCGTGACCCTTGCCGGCCACGATGAGCACGTCGCCGGGGCGGGCCAGCCCGACGCCGAGCTCGATGGCTCGGCGGCGGTCCGGCTCGACGTGGACCTCGGCGCGTCCGCGCCCGTCGACGCCGGCCAGGACGTCGCCGATGATGGACATCGGCTCCTCGCTCCGGGGGTTGTCGCTGGTGACGATGGCCACGTCGGCCAGCACCGCGGCCAGCCGCCCCATCTCGGGCCGCTTGCTCCGGTCACGCTCGCCGCCGCAGCCGAAGACGACGATGACCCGGCCAGACTCCGGCCGGCGGGCGGCCTCGAGCACCGCTTCGAGCGCACCCGGCTTGTGGGCGTAGTCCACGTAGGCGGCGAAGGGCTGCCCGACGTCCACCGTCTCCATCCGCCCGGGGATGGGTGGAGCGGTGGCCAGGGCCTCGACGGCCACCTTCGGGTTGACGCCGAGCGTGCGAGCTGTGGCCAAGGCGCACAGGGCGTTCCGCCGGTTGTGCGCCCCCGGGAGGGGGAGGACCCAGGCGTCGGGCCAGTCGGAGAGCGTCACCCGGGTCACCGGCACCCGCCCGTCCGCTTCGATCCGGTCGGCCAGGCGGATGGCCCAGGGGTCGTCGACGACGACGACCGCGTGGCCCACGAGGTGGGTGGTGAACAGCCTCGACTTCGCCTCGAAGTACGCCTCCATGGTGCCGTGCTCGTCGAGGTGGTCCTGGGAGAGGCCGGTGAAGGCGGCGACGGCGAACGCGGTGGCATCGACGCGATGGCGCACGAGGGCGTGGCTCGAGACCTCGAGGGCCACGGCCGCGTCACCTCGGTCCCGAGCCGCGGCCAGCGCCTCCTGGAGCAGCGGCGCCTCCGGCGTGGTGGGCGTGGTGAAGCCGCCGGACAGGGTGCCGAGGGTGGAGCACCGCCGACCGGCGGCGTTGAGCACGTGGGCCACGAGGTGGGTGGTCGTCGTCTTGCCGTTGGTCCCGGTCACGCCCACGACGGCGAGCGACCGGCTGGGGTGGCCGTGCAGCGCGGCGGCGATCGGCGCCATGGCCGCCCGCGGGTCGTCGACCACCACGCGGGTGACCGGCAGCTCGACGTCCTGTTGCACCAGCAGGGCCGTGGCCCCGGCCGCCACGGCGTCGGCGGCGAACCGGAGGCCGTCCTGGCGGCCGCCGGGCAGGCAGCAGTGGAGCGCGCCCGGGCGGACGGCGCGAGAGTCGAAGGTGACCGCGGTGACGTCGTCGCCGGGGCCGCCGTGGAGGGAGCGCACGCCGACGCCGTCGAGGAGCTCATCGAGCCGCACCGGGGCTCACCTCCCTGTCGCCGTGGACACAGGACGACGGGAGACCGTACCCGTCGTGACCGGTGATGTCGGTGGGCCGGACCGGGTCGGGATGCTGGTGGTCGTCGGTCGCGTCGAGGAGGTGGACGTCGGCCTGGACGCAGGCCTCGCGGCCGCCGTGGTTGCCGACGTCGCCGTCGTCGGGATCGCCGTCAGGTCGTCCGGGGCCCGGGCGTCACCGAGGTCGCCGACACCCTTGGCCGACTCGGCGTCGGCATCCCGGGCCGAGGTGCTGGGCACGCCGCCGATCGGCGGCGGGATCCGCAGCTCCCGAAGGGCGTAGCGGGCCAGGTCGGCGAAGACGGGAGCCGCCACGAGGCCACCGAAGATCGGCGTGGGCTGGTCGAGGATCACCATGGCGGTGAGCTGCGGCCGCTCAGCCGGCACGAAGCCGGCGAAGGAGGAGACGTACGCACCTTCTTGGTAGCCGCGCTCGCCGACCAGCGGCTTGCGGGCGGTCCCGGTCTTGCCGGCCACCTTGTACCCGTCGACCGCCGCCAGCGTGCCGGTCCCGATCCGGACCACCTCGCCCAGCATCTTGGTCATCTCGGCTGCGGTCTGGGGGCTGAGGACCCGGCGGGGCTCCGGCGCCGGCGCCTCCCGCTGGCGCCCGTCCGGCCCGACGGTCGCCTTCACCAGCCGCGGGGCCACGTAGGTGCCGCCATTGGCCACGGCGTTGTAGGCGCCGAGCATCTGCACGGCCGTCACGGCGATGCCCTGGCCGATCGGGAACGACCCCATCGACGTCCCCGTGTACTTGGCCGGGTCGAGCAGGATGCCGGGGCTCTCGCCAGGGTCGGCCAGGCCGGTGCGGGACCCGAAGCCGAAGGCCCGCAGGTAGGCGTCGAAGCGCTGCTTTCCCAGCTCCTGGCCGACCATGATCGTGCCGACGTTCGAGGAGTTGGCCACGATGTCGGTGATGCTCCAGCTGGCGGTGGGGTGGGGGTCGTGCTCGGTGTAGAGGTGGTCGCCCACCTGGATCTGCGTGGGCACCGACAGCGTCTCGTCGGCCCGCACCTTCCCGTCCTCGATGGCGCCGGCGACCGTGATCAGCTTGGCCACCGAGCCGGGCTCGTAGACGTTGGTGACCGCCTCGTTCTTCTCGGCCGGGAGGACCTTCGGCGTCGTGCCCTTCGGGCTCCCCTCCGGAACCGGCTCACTGACGAGGTTGGCCACCGACAGCAGCTCGCCGGTGGCGGTGTCCATCACCAACGCGATGCCACCCTTGGCCGAGGTGGCGGCGATCTGGTCGGCCAGCCGGCGCTCGGTCTCGTGCTGCAGCGAGCGGTCGATGGTGAGGACGAGATCGTCGCCCCGGGCCGAGGGGTCGAGCTCGATGCGCCCGCCAGGGATCTCTCGTCCCTGGGCGTCCCGCTGGGTGACCAGCTTCCCCGGCGAGCCGGCGAGGACGTCGCGGTACTGGTACTCGAGCCCGCTGAGCCCGTCGCCCTCGAGCCCGACCTTGCCGAGGACGGGCAGCGCCAGGCTGTCGGCCGGCAGGAAGCGCTTCGGCTCGAGGATGGTGAAGACGCCGGGCAGCTTCGCCTCGTCCACCCGCTTGGCCGTCTGCTCGTCGACCTGTCTGGCCAGGTAGGCGAACTTGGCCCCCGGTCGCGACAGGCGCTCCTCCAGGACGTCGGCCTCCACGCCCACCAGCGATGCGAGGACCCGGGCCTCTCCCTGCGGGTCGCTGACCAGCCTGGGGTCGGCGGCGATCGTGGGGACCTGCACCGAGATGGCGAGGTCGCGGCCGGCGCGGTCGAAGATCGAGCCTCGCTCGGCCGGCAGCCGGTCGGTCCGGACCAGCTGCTTGCGGACGCGCTCGGCCATGGTGGGGGCCTGCAGCACGTGCAGGTCGACGAGCCGGGCGGTGATGGCGACGGCAGCGACGACGGACAGCACCAGCAGCAGCCGGAGCCGGGCCGGCGAGGACCTTGAGGTGTCGAGATCGGGGATCGTGGCGGCCCGCTCGATCCGGCGCCGCCGCCGCTCGGTTGGCGACGGCAGCAGCGTGCGCGCCTGCGGCCCACCCAGGGCCGGCGGGCGGCGAACGGGATCGGCCGGCCTCCGACGGGCCTCCTCCCATCCGGCCCGGAGCGCGGCCCGCCCGGCGGCCGACGCCACGCGGGTGCCCGTCTCGGCGGCCCGCGAGGCGGCCTGGGCGGCGCCGCGCCGCGAGGGACGGAGCTCCTCGCTCGTCAGTCGCGGCCGGCGGGGCGGCGGTGGCGGCGGGGCCGGCGGGGTCGGGGCGACCCGGCCCCGCCGGGAAGGACGGAGCTCTTCGGCCGTGCGGTGCGGCGGCTGCCTCACCGGCCTGTGTCGAGGTGGGGCTTGACGTCCGCCCAGCCCTGCGCCGCCTCGCCGGCAGGGGCGGGGGCGGCCTCTGGCGCAGCGGCGGGACCGCTGGCCGACGTCGGAGCGGTCGGCGTCAGGTAGGTCACCGACGCCGGCTCGACCATCCCGAGATCGCCCGCCTGCTCGACGATGCGCTGCGGCGCCTCGAGCTGGGCCACCTCGAGCCGGAGCTGCTGGTAGGCGGCCCGGCGCTGTCGAGCCGTCGCCTGGAGGCGCTCCAGCTCGAACTGGCCCTGGGTGGTCTGGGCCTGGACGGCGACGTTGCCGCCGAGGACGGCGGCGAAGAGCAGGCCACCGCTGATGGCTGCGATCAGCCGACGGTCCCGGGGAGTGTGGGCGGCCCGCACCGGGCGGTCGAGGGCGCGCAGTCGCGGCGGCGGCCGGTCCTCGGTGCGCCGGCGGGAGGCGGGGGCGGCGGAGTGGGCGTGGCGGAGCAGCGCGGTCATCGGTGGTCCTTCGGTCGGTTCTCGGGGCCGGCGGTGCGCCGCTCCACGGCCCGCAGCCGGACCGAGGTGGCTCGCCGGTTGGCGGCCACCTCCTCGGCGGACGCCGTCCGTGGCACGCGCAGGCGGCGGAAGTCGGTGAGCACGGGACCGCCGGGCAGAGGGAGGCCGCTCGGCGTCGCCACCGGCGGCTCGGTGGCGGCCTGCAGGACCCGCTTGACGATTTTGTCCTCGCCCGAGTGGTAGGCGAGCACGACCAGGCGCCCGCCGGGCGCGAGCAGGTCCAGCGCCTGGACCAGCGCCGGCTCGAGCTGGTCGAGCTCGTCGTTCACGGCGATGCGCAAAGCCTGGAAGGCGCGGTTGGCCGGGTCACCGCCGCGGCGGCGGGCCGGCGCCGGGATGGCGCCCCGAACGAGCTCGGCCAGGCGATCGGTGGTCTCGACCGGCCGGGCGGCGACGATGGCGCGCGCCACCCGCCGGGCGAAGCGCTCCTCGCCACCGACGCGGAGGACGGAGGCGAGCTCGCCCTCGGTGGCCCCGTTGACGAGGTCGGCGGCGGTCCGCCCGGTCGAGCGGTCCATGCGCATGTCGAGCGGCCCGGCGCCCCGGTGGCTGAAGCCCCGCTCCAGGCGGTCGAGCTGCGGGCTGGAGACGCCGAGGTCGAAGAGCACGCCGCTCACCGGCCTGGCGCCAGCGGCGGCGCACACCGCGGCCAGCTCGTCGAAGCGGGCTGGGACCACCGCGGCCCGCTCGCCGTAGGGCCTCAGCCGCTCGGCCGCGGCGGCTCTGGCCTCCTCGTCGCGATCGACGCCGAGGACCGAGAGGTGCGGCGCGGCCTCGAGCAGGGCGGTGGCGTGCCCGGCGCCGCCGAGGGTGGCGTCGACCACCCATCCTGGCGGCCCGGCGGCCAGCAGCTCGACGACGGTGGTCAACAGCACGGGCTCGTGTTGGAACGCGGGGCTCATCCGCCACCCTCCGGGCCGGAGCGCGCGCCGGGGAGGTACCCCGGAACACACGCGCCAGGCCCTTGCGGAGAGGGGTGTGCCCACGAGCCGGCCCGAAGGGTGGCGCATGAGCCCCGTGCGGCAGACGGCATCGTTCACGATGCCGCCGCCGGGACGCCCAGGAGGTGCTGCTCGGCCATCGACTCGAGCTCCTCCCAGCGGGCGAGGTTCCACAGCTCGACGATGCGGTTGGCGCCGCGCACCAGGACGCGGCTGGGGTCGAGGTCGGCCCACTCCTGCAGGTAGGGGGCGACGGCGATGCGGCCCTGGACGTCGGGAACGACGTGCTCGGCCGAGGCGAAGAGCCGCACCGTGGCGCGAGCCAGCTTGTCGTCGGTATCGTCGGACCGTGCTTCGAGCAGAGCCAGACGCTCCTCGTAGCGCTCGGCCGGCCACAGGGCCACGCACCCCTCCTGGCCCTTGGCCAAGTAGCCGCCGAGCCCATCGAAGGGCGTTCGGATCCGAGACGGGAGGACGAGGCGACCCTTGGTGTCCAGTGAGTGCTCGTACCTCCCTGCGAACCGGTCCACGTGCCCTCTTCCTCGACCGCCATGAGACGCCACAGGGTCCCCTCAGACCCCACTTGGTGTGACCTGCGCCCCACTTCGCCCCACCCTACCGTTCCTCTGACCCACGCACAACCTCTCCGGGCCCGATGGCCCGAAAAGCGGGCTTCTGCGCGGCAATCGTCGCCCGAAAGGGTGTAGCCAGACGCCGGAAAGGCCGCTACGGTCCGTGGCAGAGCCGAGCAACGGCTCGGCGGAGGAGACCGACGTGGAAGCGAACAGACGATGAGTGGGTGCCCCATGAGCCGGCGCCGCTTCCTGCAGGGCGTCGGCGCAGGCGCCGCCGCCTCAGCGGTGACCATGGCGCCGGGGAGCGCCGGCCTGGCCTTTGCCGACTCGGCCACCGCCGGCCAGGCCCACGCCATGCAGACGACCTTCGGTCGGATGTTCCCCAGGCTCCCTGCCTTCGCCCAGCCAAGCCCGGCGCTGACCGAGGCGCTTGTGGACCTCGGGCGCCCCGGCGGCGTCCTCGACGCCGCCGACGACCTCACGGCCGGGCCGGTGGCGTTGATCGTGGACCCGGCGTTGAGCGCCAACAACCCCAACAGCCGCATCGGCAACGCCGGGGCGACCTTCATGGGCCAGTTCTTCGACCACGACATCACCTTCGACGTCGGCTCGGCCCTCGGCGTGGCCGCCGACCCCAAGCGGTCGCGGAACGGGCGCACCCCGGCCCTCGACCTCGACTCGGTGTACGGCTTGGGTCCGGTGGAGTCGTCGCAGCTGTACGAGCGGTCGGACCGGGCCAAGCTCCGGCTGGAGAGCGGCGGGGCCTTCGAGGACCTGCCCCGCGCCGGGGACATGACCGCCATCGTCGCCGACCCACGGAACGACGAGCACCTCATCATCGCCGGCCTGCAGTGCGCCTTCTACAAGTTCCACAACCGCGCCGTGGACACCGTGCGCGCCGCCGCCGGCGGCAGGGCGAAGGGCGGCGACTTCGCCGCCGCCCGGAAGCTGACCACCTGGCACTACCAGTGGATGCTCGTGCACGAGTTCCTGCCGGCCTTCGTCGGCCAGGCCGTGGTGGACGACGTCCTGGCCAACGGTCGCCGGTTCTACCGACCGACCGGCGGCGCCGACATCCCCGTCGAGTTCTCAGGCGCGGCGTACCGCTTCGGCCACAGCATGATCCGCCCCTCCTACCGGGCGAACCTGCGGGGCGACGCCGGAGGCACGGCCTTCTTCGGCTTCATCTTCGACGCCGCCGCCGACGACTCGCCCGACCCTGACGACCTCGTGGGCGGCGCCCGGGCCCCCCGGCGGTTCATCGGCTGGCAGACCTTCTTCGACTTCGGTGACGGCGCGGTGAAGCCCCACAAGACGGTCGATCCCAGGCTCTCGAGCCCGCTGTTCCAGCTCCCCCTCAGTGCCATCGCCAGCGGCGACCTGCCGACGTCACTGCCCCAGCGGACGCTCCTGCGCCACCTCACCTGGTCCTTGCCCTCGGGCCAGGACGTCGCCCGCGCCATGGGGACGCCGGTGATCGGGGCGAGCGAGTTCGGCGGTCTGGCCGGCTACGGGCTCGGCCTCGAGACGAGCACCCCCCTCTGGCACTACGTCCTGAAGGAGGCCGAGCTCCTGGCGGACAGCGAGCGACTCGGCCCGATGGGGGGCCGCATCGTCGCCGAGGTCCTCCTCGGCCTCCTCCAGCTCGACGCCGACTCCTACCTGAACGCCCGCCCCCGCTGGCGACCCACCCTGCCCACCCGGGCCGGGACCGTCACCGGCGACTTCCGGATGGTCGACTTCCTGACCTTCGCCGGAGTGGACCCCACGAGCCGGGGGCAGTAGCGGGGGCCTCTACGGCTTGGGGGTCGGCGCCTTCCTGGTGCCGGCCTTCCTGGCCGCCGGCCCCTTCTTGGCCGCGGGGGCCTTCCTGGCCGTCGGGGCCTTGTTCACCGTGGCCTTGGCCGTCTCGGCCGCCGACCTCGTCTTGGCCTTGGCCTGCCTGGCCTGGGCCTTCACCGCCCTGGTGGACTGGTCGGCGTCGGACCTCACCCGTCGGGAGGCGGCGGTGGTCTCGTCCTTGACCTCGGTCTGCGCCTCCTGAGCCTGCGCCTTCACGGCTTCGGTCCGGGCCTCGGCCTCGGCCTTGACCCGCTGGGCGGCCTGGGTGGCGGTGCCCTTCACCTGCTCGAGGCTCTGCTGCGCCGACTCCTGGAGGTCGCCGGCGATGCTCTTCCCGGTCTCGGCCAGCTGCTGCTTCAGCGGCTCGGCCTCCTCCTTCGCCTTCTGCAGCAGCTGGCGCTCCCGATCGCTGGGCGGCAGGAGCGAGCCGGCGAAGAACCCGGCCGCCAGGACGAACAGCCCGGCGGCCATCGGGTTGCCCTCGGCCCGCTCGCGCACGGCGCCGGGGGCAGACTTGGCCGCATCGGCGACGCTGCCCGCCGATCCGCTGGCCCGCTGGCCGAGCGACCTTCCCCCGTCCCGCGCCGCGGTGGACCCGCCCACCGACAGCCCTGCGTCCTCGTCCATCCCAAGCGCGTGCACGTTCTCCGTCTCCTCTCGTCCGACGACCCGACCCAGCGCGTTGCGCAACGTCTCTGTGCGGCGCTTCACGATGCGTCCGGGGCTGACCTTGTCCTTCATCTCCTCGACCTTCTCCGAGACGTTCTCCTTGGCCCGGTCGACGACCTTCTTCGGGGCCAGGCGGTCGCCGATGGCCTCGAGGGCCTCGCCCACGCCGTTCCTGGCCTGCTCGATGTCGCGGGTGATGTCCTCGGTTCGTGCTGCCATGTCAGCGTCCCTTCGATCCGGGTGTCGTGTCCGACTGCATGCCCCGCTTGAGGGACGTCTGGGCCACCTGCACGTCCTGCTTCAGCGTGTCGACGGTCTGCTGCGGCGGCTTGATCTCGGCCACGTTCTTCTTCCCCTGCATGGCGCACAGGCCGGCGATGGCCAGCACCACGATGGCGACGATCAAGAAGGCCAAGCCGGTCGGTATGACCGTGGCCAGGCCCCAGGCGGCGGCGGAGCCCAGGAGGATGAGGCCCACCAAGCCCAGCGTGGCGGTGGCGCCGAACATGGCGCCGGCCTTGCCGGCCCGCTTGGCCTGCTCGGTGGCCTCGACCTTGGCCAGCTCCACCTCCTTGCGTAGCAGCAGCTGGAGGTTGCCGGTCAGCTCGGAGAACAGCTCACCGAGCGGCCGCTCCTCCGGGTCCGGGTCGACGTAGGTGTGGCTGGCCATCATCGGCTCCCGCGGGTGCCGGCCCGGCTTGCTGGGCTGCGGCGGCCGTTCGTCGCCGAAGGCAGCGCCGCCACCTCCTGCTGGCCGTCATCCTCCTTGGCGTTGCGCACGGCCCGCCCGGCGACGACTCCGACAACGGCTGTCCCGAGGAGGAAGACCCCTGGGCGGCGGCGGGCGAAGGACTGGACGTCGGACAGGACGCCACCGAGCCCGCGAGTCTGCACGTCATCGGAGATCCCGTACGCCCGGTCGGCCACGTCGAGCAGCGTCTCGCCCGCACGCCGCACGTAGCCCTGGACCGTTGGCGCCTCCTGGGGCCGGCCCTCGGCGAGGGCGAGCGCCTCGGTGCCCAGCCTGGACAGGTTCTCGCCGAGCTTGTGAGCGCCCTCGGCCGTCTGCTCCTCGAGCCGCGTCCGTGTCTCCTCGAGGAGGTTGCGGGCCTCGATCGACGCCTGCTGGGCCACCTCGCCGGCCTGCTGCTTGGCCGTGCCCACGACCTCGCCGGCCTGGTCGGCGGTCGAGCGCAGCACCTGCGAGCCCTGCTCCTTCACCGTGGAGGCCACCCGCTGGCCCTGCTCCTTGGCGGTGGACGCCACCTGCTGGCCGTGCTCCTTGGCGGTGGAGGCAACCTCCACGCCCTGCTCCTTGGCCGTGGAGGCAACCTCCATCCCGGCGTCGGTGACCGGCACGGCCTCCCCGCCGGCGTAGTACTCGATGAGCTCGTCCTCCTGCTCCTCGGTGAGGTCCTCGAGCAGCTCACCCTGCTGCAGCGGGGCACCCCGGACCTCGGCGCCGGTGAAGGGCAGGTCGACGCTGTCCTCGTAGATCTCGGCGTCGTGGAGCGGGACGAGAATGAACTGCCCGTCGACCAGCACCGCAGCCCACTCGGGGTCCTCGGCCCCGAGGTACACGCCTTCGATCTCACCGAGCTGCTCGCCCTCGCTGTCGAAGGCGACGAAGCCCACCAGGGCCGTCGGGTCGGTCATGGTCATCGTCGTCATGACGCCACCTCGTCTGCCTCGGTCTCAGCCGTCCATGCCTGGTTCACGGGCGCACCTTTCCTCGATGGTCCTGATGCTGCGGAGTGCTACTGCAGGAGCGGCCTGGCGCTGCTTGCGGGCCACGCCGGCTTCCTCTGCACCTGACGCACGTACCCGCCGGATGGCCTGTCCTAACTGCTGCGGCGCCGCCCGAGCGAT
>JBKJUI010000346.1:0-6353 GCA_046590775.1 Acidimicrobiales bacterium | reverse complement strand
GCCGCTCCCGCCCGGTGGGCGGCGCGCCGAGCCGGGGCAGCTGCGACGTGGCCAGCCGAGCCGTCGCCACCAGGGCCGTGGCCGCAGCGGCGACGAACCCGGCGAGCAGCAGCGGCTCGTCGCCCAGCGAGGCGCGCGAGCTGAGGAGCCCGGCACAGCTCAGCACCACAGAGGCGCTCAGGGGTCCTGGACGGGGCCAGAACACGCTGAGCGGGACGACACCGAGCACCAGCAGGGCGATGACCGTCTCCACCGTCGGGTTCGTCCTGCTCAGGAGCGTGGTGAGGCCGCCTCCGACGGTGGCCCCGACGAGGACGGTGGCGACGTAGTCCATCCGCTTCGTCGGCCTCCACGTGAGCAGGCGCAACGGTCCGCGCTTCGGCCCGCGGATGGCAGCTGCCGTACCGGGCACGAGGGCCAGGGCGTAGACCAGGATCGGCACCGTCCAGGCCCCGATCGTCACCCCGCCCAGGGCGGCCCCGCAGCAGGCGGTGACCGCGGCGGCGAGCACGGCGATCACTCCCATGTGTCACCCTCCGGACCGACCCGCAGCACCCGCTGGCCCGGTGCAGGCGCGGGCGCCGGCGCCGCAGCGACGGCTGCGGACGGGCCGGTCGTCGAGCCGGCGGCGGTCACCCAGGGGGGTGGAGCCTCGTCGGCTCGGCCCGGGACCGGGGTGCGCAGGCCGACGACAGCGCTGGCCAGCCGTCGGATGATCTCGGCCGGCGAGTCGACCGGCCCGGTGCGCAGCCCGGTGGCCTCGCGGCTGGCCAGCACGACCTTCACGCCCCGCCGCAGGGCCTCGTGCAGGTACCAGGCCGCCCGCCCGGCGGCCTGCTCGCCGGCCGGGCTGCCGGAGCCCAGGTCCAGGACCATGACCAGGACCGGGGTGAAGGGCTCCTCCAGCTCCTTCACCACCAGGCGGCCGGTGCGGGCCGATGCCCGCCAGTGGACCAGGGAGCGGCGATCGCCCGGCACGTAGTCCCGCACCCCCCGCACCACGTCGCCGTTGGGCGACGGCAGGTGGCTCCCCTCCCCCCAGGCGCCGCCGAGCTGGGGGAACGGACGGGCCGGGACCACCGGCCGGGGGCCCACGTAGATCGGCGTCGAGAGCGGCACCGACCGGCGGCGGAGGCAGCCGAGAACGCCGCACAGCCCGGTGCTCCGCACCTCGACCGGCAGAGCGGGCACCACCCCTCTCGAGCCGGCCTGGATGTGCAGGGTGCCTCGGGCGGACGGGTCGACCACGAGCCGGGTGGCGCCGAGCTGCACCGTCACGGGCAGCGGCGGGCCGCCGACGCCCACCGACATGGTGGCGTCCTCGTCGACCAGGACCTCGGCCCGGTCGGGATCGATGGTCGTGGTCACCCGGCGGGTGAGTTCCGCGGCCACCACGACGTCGACGAAGGCGATGGTCAGGACCGCACCGCACAGGAAAGCGCCGACCCGGGCCGACAGGTAGCTGTGCGTCGGGAACGACAACCAGATCACGGCGAAGGCCACGGCCGTGCCCACGGTGAACACCAGGTGGCGATCCTCCCCCGGCCGCGACCCGGCGCGCGACAGCGCCCTGACCCCGAAGAAGATCACGGCCCCGACCACGACGAGGCAGAGGAGCTGGGGGCCTACCAGGACGAAGGCCAGGAAGAACAGCTGCGGCGCCAGGAAGTACGTGGCCGCCAGGACCGCCGGGATGCCGACCCGCCACATCGCCTGCGAGCGGGTCATGCTGGCGGCGCCGGCACCTTCTGAAGAAGGTCGGACACGGTGGCCCGCGAGCTGGCCGTCCCGGCGCCGGAGATGGCGCCCAGGCGGTGGGCCAGCACGGGCACCGCCACCGCCTTGACGTCGTCGGGCGACACGAAGCCCCGGTCGTCGAGGACGGCGCGGGCCTTGGCCACCTGGAGGAGGGTGCGGGCCGCTCGGGGGCTGGCTCCGTGGCGCAGGCTCGGGTGGGCGCGGGTGGCGGCGATCAGGTCGAGGACGTAGTCGCTCACCGGCTCGGCCACGTGGGTGGCGTCGACGGCGGTCATCGCCGCGGCGAGCGCCGCCGGGTCGGTGACGGGCCCCAGCCGGTCGAGGCTGGGCTGGCCTCCCTCTCCCCGGATCACGGCCCGCTCGGCGTCCCGGCCGGGGAGGCCGAGGGAGACGACGAGGCTGAAGCGGTCGCACTGGCTCTCGCCAAGGGGGAAGGTGCCCGCCTCACCCCCGGGGTTCTGGGTGGCGATCACGAAGAAGGGCCGCGGCAGCGGGTGCCGGGCGCCGTCCATGGTGACCTGCACCTCGGCCATCGCCTCGAGCAGGGCCGACTGCGCCCGAGGGGTGGCCCGGTTGATCTCGTCGATCAGCACGACGTTGTGGAAGAGCGGCCCCGGGTGGAACTCCCAGGCGTGCGCCCCGGGGTCCCAGATGGTCACACCGGTGATGTCGGTCGGCATCAGGTCGGTCGTGCCCTGGACCCGGCCCATGGTCCCACCGAGCGACACGGCCAGGCTCTTGGCCAGGATGGTCTTGCCCACGCCCGGCACGTCGTCGAGCAGGACGTGGCCGCCGGCCAGGAGCCCGGCCACCACCAGCTGGATCTCCTCCCGCTTTCCGAGCACGACGCTGGCGACGTTGTCGACCAGCGCCTGCGCCAGGGAGGTGGGCGAGGCGGCGACCGGGGGGCTCACATTTTCATCTTCACCCAGAACGCATCGGCGCCGCCTCAGGGTCCTGGAGCCACCACGACGGTGCCGTCCATGCCCGTGTGCAGCGTGCACCGGTAGGGGAAGGTGCCGCTGCGGTCGAAGCGGATGGCGTAGGCCCCGCCGCCCTGCGCCTTGGAGCTGGCGAAGTCGGTGCTCACGACGTTGTGAACGACGGAGTCGGTCCACTGCCACCGCACGCGCTTGCCCACCGGCACCTGGATGGTGACCGGCTTGAACACGAGGCCGACCAGCTCGACCACGGCATCGTCGGGCTGTGGCGTGGCCTCGCCCGTTCCGGGACCCTTCTCGGTGGTGGCGCAGCCGGCCAGGATCAGCCCGACGCCGAGCAGGACGGCGGCTCGGGTCCGACGAGGTGAAGGTCGCATGGTCCGGGGGAACCTACGGGCGCTCAGCTCCACTCGGCCACCCATCGCAGCAGCTCGGGGAGGGCGTCGATCCTCGCGTCGGGACGGACCTCGCTCGGGCGAACGACGGTGCCGTCGGGCCAGGAGCCCGTCCTGCCGACCAGCGCGGTCCGCATGCCCATCTGCGATGCGCCGAAGACGTCGTCGAAGAGGCGGTCGCCGACGAACACGGCCCGGCGGGCGTCGGGCACGTCGAGCAGGTGCAGCACGGCCTTGAAGGCGGCGGGATGGGGCTTGGTGCGGGGCAGCTCGGAGGTGTACACGGTGGCGTCGAGGTAGGGGGCCAGCCCGTCGCGCTCCAGGAAGTGCTCGTGGAACCTCCGGGGCCAGTGGGTGTTCGACAGCAGCCCGCAGCGGTAGCCGGCGTCCTGCAGCGCCTGGAGCACCGGCACGGCGTCGGGGACGTGGCGGATGTGCGGCGTCCACGAGTCGAGGTGGGCCGCGGCGGCCTCGCTGCGCACCGCGGCCCGCACGTCGAGGCCGGTGGCCCGGCAGGCCTCGTCCAGGATCCGGTCGAGGGTGAACGACATCTGGTCCTCGGCCACGCGCCGCCACGTGCCGGCCTCGACGCGTCCCAGGACGGCGGCCAGCTCGTCCGCCCGCTCCGGCGCCAGCACCTGGGCGGCGTGGCGCCACAGGTCGTCCAGGTCGTCGGGGTGGACCGACAGCGTGCCGCCCCAGTCGAAGACCACCGCGTCCAGCAGCCGCCTCACGTGGCGGAGGACGAGGGTCGGGTCTGCTCCAGCCAGCGGCGCAGCCCGGCGGCGTTGCTGTGCACGCCGTTGAGCGTGGCCAGCTTCTCCCGGTGCGCCTCGGGCACGTCGTCGAGGTCGGCGCCGAAGGCCTGCTCGAGCGCCTCCGCCACGTCGGTGCCGGCGCGCCAGGCGGCCTCAGCCACCTCGGCCCACCGGCGCAGGGTGCCGTCGGCCTCGTCGAGCACCGCGTCGGGGTCGGGCAGCAGGCCGTAGTGGGCCAGGCACAGGGCGCTGGGCCGCCGGTCGCGGAAGCGCTGCAGCGAGGCCAGGGCCTGGTCGAGGTCGAAGTCGGGCGGCGGCGTCGCCGGGCGCAGCACGCCGCCGTCGGGGAGGCGGACGCCCACGGCGTCACCGCTGAACAGCAGCCCGCTCCCCGCCTCGCCCTCGTCGTGGATGCCGAGGTGGTGCTTGGCGTGCCCGGGGGAATCGACGCACACCAGGCGGCGTCCAGGACCGACCTCGATGAAGTCGCCGTCGCCGAGGACGTGGACCCGGTCGGCCGGCGTGGGGTCGAGCCGGCCGTACAGCGAGTCGAGCAGCGGCCCGTAGACCTGGGCGGCGCTGGCCACCAGGCGGCTGGGGTCGACGAGGTGGCGGGCCCCCTTCTCGTGCACGTGCACCGTGGCCTTCGAAAAGGCGCGAGCCACGTCGCCGACCCCGCCGGCGTGGTCGAGGTGGATGTGGGTGACGACCACGTGGGCCAGGTCGTCGGGCCCGATGCCGAGGTCGGCCAGGGCGGCCAAGAGCGTCGGCACCGACGACTGGCTGCCGGTCTCGACGAGGACTGGCACCGGGCCGGTGATGAGGTAGCCGGCGGTCACCCGCTCCCACCCGCCGAGGAGGGTGTCGATCTCCACCACACCCGGGGCCAGCTCGATCGTGGTCGCGCCCATGCGGCGCGACGCTAGGGCCGTGCCCGTCGCCCTGTCCGACCCGTGCCCCACCTGCGGCTTCGACGGACGCGGCCTCCGGCCCCCGGACATCCTCGCCACCCTCCGCTCCCTGGGCCGTCGCTGGAAGAGCGTCCTGGCCTCCGACACCGAGGGCCGAGCCCGCCCCCACGCTGCCGCCGCCGTCGAGGCCCTGGTCGCCGCCGCCCGCGTGGCCCGGGCCGACGTCGGCCGCTTCGGCACCCGCCCCGAGCCCACCGCCGCCGGCATCGGGGCTTCCGCCGAGTCCATCGCCGATGCCCTCGAGGGCCCCGACCTGCCCTTCGAGCGCGAGGGTGTCCACGAAGCAGCCGTGGCCGCGGCACACGCCGGCACCCACCACCTCAGGCTGGCCGAGAAGGCGCTCGGCGACGGCTAGCCACGTCAGCGCCCTGTATCGGCTGCCTTGCTCGGAAGATGGCGGTCAAGGCGAGGCTGGCGAAGCGCGTCGAGGGGGACCTCGCTCCGGGAGAGGAGGTGGTCGTCACCGCCGCTGCCAGATGAAGGGCAGCATGGCCGCCACCGCCCCCGGTGGCGCCGCCGGGTGCTCATCGCCAGGAAGGCGGGCGAGGCCAAGGGCGAGGAGGCCGAGGCGCCGGCTTCCCGCTGGCGAGACCATGGTGCTCATCGACCCCAACCGCGTTAAGCACACGCTCGGCACCGGGGCGACCGACCTGGCGGGGGCGTCCGTCGTGATGAAGAACACGTTGAGCCCCCGGTAGGGGGCAGGACCGGCCCGACTGGCGCCCATATGTATGCTGATCTGCATGCAGAGCACGAGCGTTCGCATCGACGTCACCACGCACGAGCAGCTCAAGCGCTTGGCCGCCGAGTTGAACACGACCGTCGGCAACACCGTCTCGCTTGCGGTCCGAGCACTTCGCCAGGACCAAATCGCGACGGACCTGAACGCGCCATTGGGTGACGAGGAGATCGCCTGGCTCGATGCCGACCACGGGTGACGTCGTCGATCTGGAACATGGCGCGCCTGAGGGACGGGAAGCCGGCTTCCGTCATCCGGCCGTGCTGGTGACGGCGCAACGAATCCTCGAAGCCGAGCCCTCGGTCGTCCACGTCGTCCCGCTCACGAGCACGATCCGCTCCTTCCACTCCGATGTGTTGGTCGAGCCCGATGACGTGAACGGGCTCGACGTGGTCTCCGCCGCTCAGTGCCAGCACATCCGGGCTGTTTCGCTCCATCGAGTTATCCGCGTCCGGGGCAACGTGGGCGCGACCGTGCTGACCCAGGTCCGCGAGACCATCGCTGTCATCCTCGACCTCCCCTGACCGGGATCCCGGAGGCGTGGCCACCACCCGGCGTTCAGGGACAACTCGGGCTCGTGGGGCGGCCGTGGTTATGGGGCGAGGGTCCAGGGAGCGTGGCCGGCCTGGCATCGCCGGATCCGTCGATCTGTGCCTGGTCGGCCGATCAGGTGGGGCCACTTCGTTGCCGTGAAGCGCACCCGTGCGGGGCGGTGACGTCCCCGAAGTCGGTGAACGCAGTCGGGCGCGGCGAGTCGGGCGTGGCGTGCCTCGATGAGATGATCGGTGCTG
>JBKJUI010000277.1:0-4404 GCA_046590775.1 Acidimicrobiales bacterium | reverse complement strand
CTCGTTGGGGTCGGTCTTGGCGCCGAGGGGGTTGCCGGGGAAGCAGGCGCTGATGTCGGTGTCGCCGGTGGCGGCCGGGGTGGCGGTCGACCCGGGCACGTCGGCGGCCGAGAGGAGGGCGGCCTTGAGGCTGGCCGCCGACCTCGTGGTGGTCGTGGCCGGCACCGTGGTCGCGGGCACGGCGGTGGTGGACGAGGACGAGCCGCCGCCGCACCCGGCGGCTAGGGCGGTGACGAGCAGCGAGGTACCGACCGCCCCGGTGACCCTGGCCGTCGGGCGCCTCATGAGAGGCGCCCGGCGATCTTGCGGGCCAGCTCCAGGGACTTGCCGGGGGCCTTGGGGCCACCGACGGCCGACACCGAGACGAAGACGACGACCGAGCCCTTCTGGAAGACCAGCAGGTCGGAGTCGACGGAGGCCACGTCGGTGCCCACCTTGAGGTCGCCCTTGATGGAGAGCACGCCGCCTCCGTCGGCGACGGCGGCGGCCGTGGCCGTCCCAGTCAGGCCGGATGCGTCGACCTTCGGCGGGGTCGGGTCCTGGCCGACGAACGCCTTGAAGGCGTCCAGCACGCACGCCGAGACCGAGGGCGAGGCGAAGGCGGTGACGAAGGCCTTCGCCTGCTCGGGCGTCCCCTGGCGGGCCTTGGACCCGAACTGGCGGTTGACCGCCCCCTCGGTCAGCTCGAGGCCGGGGGACTTCACCTCGGAGGGGTCGGACTTGGCGGCGAAGGTGTTGCCCGAGACGCAGGTGCTGAGGTCGAAGTCGTTCGGCGAGGACGTGGCGACGGTGGCGCCCGGGACGTCGGCGACGGTGAGGAGCGCCGCCCGCAGGGCCTCGCCCGACTTCGACGTGGCTGCGGTCCCCGTGGAGGTCGTGGTGGCCGCGGCGCTGCTGGTCGTCGTCCCGCGGCCTCCCGCCGTCGTGCTCGGCGACGACGGGGAGTCGTCGCCTCCGCAGGCGCCGAGCAGGAGGAGCGCGGTCAGCGAGGCGGCGGCGATTTTCCTGGTCGTCTGCACGACGCCGGACCGTAGCCTTCCGCCCTCCAGCCGTTCAGGCCGTCACCCCTGCCGCGCCGCCCACGTCTGCACGCCGAGGCCCCAGAGGCGGACGAAGCCCTCGGCGTCCTCGTGGCGGAACGAGTCGGCGGCGTCGTAGGTGGCCAGGCCGTAGTCGTAGAGGCTCTTGGGGCTGCGGCGGCCGATCGGGCGGCAGACGCCGGGCTCCAGCTTGAGCCGCACCTCGCCGGTGACGTGGCGCTGGCTCTCGGCGAAGAAGGCGTCGAGCGCCTGGCGCAGGGGGCTGAACCACATGCCGTCGTAGATCAGCTCGGCGTAGCGGTGCTCGAGCCTCAGCTTCTCGTGGGCGATGTCCCGCTCGACGGTGATCGACTCGAGGTCCTGGTGGGCCAGCACGAGGGCGAGGGCCCCGGGCGCCTCGTAGGTCTCGCGGCTCTTGATGCCCACCCGGCGGTTCTCGACCATGTCGATCCGCCCCCACCCGTAGGCGCCGACGACGTCGTTCAGGCGCTCGATGACCCCGGCGGGGTTCAGCGGGACGCCGTCGACGGCCACCGGTGTCCCGGCCACGAACTCGATGGTGACGACCTTGACGTCCTCGGTGGCCCGCCGGCGGGTCATCTCCCACACGCCGTCCGGCGGCTCGACCCACGGGTCCTCCATCTCGCCGCACTCGATGGCCCGGCCCCAGAGGTTGTCGTCGATCGAGTACAGCTTCTCCCGCGACTGGGTGATGGGGATCTCGAAGCGGGCGGCGTACTGGATGGCCTGCTCGCGGGTGAGGCCCCACATCCGCACGGGGGCCACGACCTCGAGGTCGGGGGCGAGGGCCCGGGTGGACACCTCGAAGCGGACCTGGTCGTTGCCCTTGCCGGTGCAGCCGTGGGCCACGGCACCGGCGCCGTGCCGACGCGCCGCCTCGACCAGCTTCTTCACGATCACCGGCCGGGACAGCGACGAAACCAGCGGGTAGCGCCCCTCATAGAGGGCGTTCGCCTTGAGGGCAGGGACGCAGAAGTCGGCGGCGTACTCCTCCCGGCAGTCGATCACCTCGGCCTCGACCGCGCCCGAGCCGAGCGCCTTGCGCCGGAGGGCGTCCCAGTGGCCCTCGGCGTCGGTGCCGGCCTGGCCGACGTCGCAGGCCACGGCGATGACCTCGACGCCCATCTCCTCGCCCATCCACTTGACGGCGACGCTCGTGTCGAGCCCGCCCGAGTACGCGAGGACAACCCTCTTGGCCATGATGTCTGTACCTTCCTCAGAGGCCCGCGAGGGCGGAGATCTTCTTGGCCACCGAGGCGGCGCCGATGCGCTCCTCGGCCACGAGCAGGAGCGTGTCGTCGCCGGCCACTGTGCCGAGCACCCCGTCGATGCCGCTGCGGTCGATGGCCGACCCCACGACGTGGGCGCAGCCCGGCGGCGTCTGGACCACGACCACGTTGCCGCTGTGGGCCACCTGCACCACCCAGTCGGCCAGGACCCGGCGAAGGTGGTCCTCCGGCGCCAGCCGGTCTCGGGAGAGCTCGGGCACGGCGTAGACCATCTCGCCGCCCGGCACCCGCACCTTGACCGCCCCCAGCTCCTCGAGGTCCCGGCTCACCGTGGCCTGGGTGGCCACGACCCCGTCGGCGGCCAGCAGCTCGACCAGCTGGGTCTGGCTGCCCACGTGGTGCTCGGTCAGGAGCTTGGCCACCCGATGCTGGCGCTGGGTCTTGGCCAGGCGGCTGGTCGCCATCAGCTGCTCCCGCCCGGTGATCCCAGCTCTGGCGGGCCGCTCGGGCCCAGGAGCCAGAGGAACAGGCCCCGCATGGCGTGCATGCGGTTGGCGGCCTGCCGCCACACCCGGCTGCGCGGGCCCTCGATGGCGTCGGCGGACACCTCCTCGCCCCGGTGGGCAGGAAGGCAGTGCAGCAGGATCCCGCCAGGGGCGGTCTTGTCGAGGAGGGCCGACGTCACCGTCCAGCCCTCAAAGGCGCGGCGGCGGTCCCCGGCCTGGCCCTCCTGGCCCATCGAGGCCCAGACGTCGGTGGCCACGGCGTCGACGCCGGCAACAGCTGCCTCGGGCCGGTCGAAGACCTCAACCGACCCACGGCCGGCGCCGCGGATGCGGTCGAGCGAGACCTCGTCGAAGGTGAAGCCTGCCGGACCCGCCAGGCGGATGGTGCCACCGAGGCGGACCACGGCCAGAGCGAGGGACCTGGCCACGTTGTTGGCGTCCCCCACCCAGGCGACGGTGCGCCCCTCGATGACCCCCAGCTCCTGGCGGAGGGTGAGCACGTCGGCCAGGGCCTGGCAGGGGTGGCCGTCGTCAGAGAGGAGGTTGACGACCGGGACGGCCATGCCCGCCCCGTCGAGGGCGCCGGCCATGCGCTCCAGGGTGCCGTGGGCGAAGGTCCGGGCGCAGACGATGCGATGGTAGGAGCCGAGGGTGCGGGCCACGTCCTCGGCCGTCTCGCGTGTGTCGAGCCCCACCTCGGCCGCCTGCAGGCTGACCGGGTGACCTCCGAGCTGCACGACGGCCATCTCGGTCGAGTTCCGGGTGCGGTTGGAGGGCTTCTCGAACAGCAGCGCCACGCCTCGGCCGGCCAGCGCCGGCGGCGGGTGGTCGACGCCGGCCAGGTCGAGCACGGCCTCGAGCTCGTCGGCCGTGAGGTCGTCGACCTCGAGCACGTGCCTGGTCATGCCAGCACCGCAGCGATGATCGCCGCCGCCTCAGCCAGCTCGTCGTCGGAGACCGTGAGCGGCGGGGCGAGCCGGATGGCCGTCGGCGTCACCGCGTTGGTGACCAGGCCACGGGCGAGGAGCCCGGCCTGGACGGCGCGAGCGTCCCGCCCCGGCTCCAGCTCGGCGGCGAGCAGCAGGCCGCGACCCCGCACCGCCGTGACCGCGGGGATGGCCTCGAGCAGGCCACGCAGGCGGTGGCCGGCGGCCTCAGCCCGGCCCGGCATGCCGTCGCGCTCGAGGACAGCCAGCACGGCGGCGGCGGCGGCGGCGGCGAACGGCTGGCCGCCGTAGGTCGTGCCATGGTCTCCGGCGCGGAACGAGGCGGCCACCTCGGCGCGCGCCCAGCAGGCGCCGATCGGCACGCCGTTGCCCAGGGCCTTGGCCAGCGTCACCACGTCGGGCCGGACGCCGTCGGCCAGGTCGTGCTGGAAGCCGAACCACCGACCGGTGCGGCCGAGGCCGGTCTGCACCTCGTCGAGGATCAGCAGCACGCCCAGGTCGTCGCAAAGGTGGCGGAGCCCGGCGAGGTAGCCGGGGGGTGCAGGGAGCACCCCGCCCTCGCCCTGCACGGCCTCGACCAGCACGGCGGCCACCGTGTCGTCGATGGCGGCGGCGGCGCCGAGATCGCCCCAGGCCACGTGGCGGAACCCGGGCGGGAGGG
>JBKJUI010000124.1:0-2711 GCA_046590775.1 Acidimicrobiales bacterium | reverse complement strand
GGGACGGTCTGGCACTGGATGGCACCGGATCACCCAGGTGACGATCCCCGGCACGCCTGTTCACCGTGCCGAAACAGGGCCGGCGATTGCGTCCGCCCCCCACCACCATCACGCTGCGCCGCCGTCCCTTCGTCAGAACAGGGTGGGCTCGGACCCGTTCAACCCGGACGGAGGAGTCCGCTTGCTGGCCCGACGTCGAGCCGGTGGCTTTTCGACATCGCCAGAAGCAGCCTTGCCGTTCGTCCCCGAGACGCTGGAATCGCGGCTCTCGACGTCGGTCGGAACATTTTGACGGCGCCGACGCAACGGGCCTGGGCCCAGGTGAATCGGGCCTCCGGCCAGCGCTTCCAGCTTGGCTCGCGGGACCCGCAAGAGGTGACCCACGCGCTCGCACGGTATGCCGTCTGCGCCGCCTGAGACCACCGAGAGGCGGCACAGCCGGTAGGCGACTGTCCGGCTGATGCGGAGCACCCCAGCGGCCTCCTCGACCGTCAGAAAGTCCGGTTCGGATCCCATCACCCCTCCAGAGCGATTCAACCGCCGAGCAGAACGCTCAGGGGCTCGACAGGATCGCACGGATGCCGTAGGAATGCAACAAGCAGGACGGATGTTCTAGCCACGTGTTGACTTACAGTGACCGGCATGGTCCGCCAGAAACCGAACCCGGCAGCGTGGACCCCGAATCAGATCGTTGCCAGCAACCTGAGCCGCGCTCGGATGCTCCGCGACTGGACCCAGGATCAGGCCGCCGAAGCGCTCGCGCCCTTCCTCGGCACGCGTCTGTCGGCGGCGAGCTGGTCGGCGATGGAGCGATCGGTGGACGGTGGGCGCATCCGGGAGTTCACCGCCGACGACCTGTTCGCCTTCGCCCGTGGATTCTCCCTCCCGATCGGGTTCTTCCTCACACCTCCCTTTCCTGGAGAGGGCATCGGTGTCGCCGCTCCCGACGGGGGGCGCCGCGGGCTCGAGCCCAACGAACTTCTCGATGTGGTCCTCGGCACCGAGGAGAGCTTGGAGGAATGGCGCAACATCCTCCTCAGCTGGGGAGCGTTCGCCGGCCACCGCGTGCTGGTGCACGAAGACGGAAAGGTCGAACATCTGGGACGCGGCGCTCCCGACGTTCACGATCGCCTCGACCATCCCGCCGCCATACGGGCGCAGATGCTCCTCCGGGAGCAGTTTGGCGACCTCGACGCCGCCCGCCAGGTCCTCGAACGGATGACCGCCCTCCTGAGCGACCTGGACACGCGGGCACCAGCCGACACCGAAGAGGATCAGGTGACGCCCCCTCCCCCCAGCCCACGCCCGTCCGCAGCCTCAAGAGGCACGGTTCAAAAGACCAGGGCAGCCGGCCCGGGCCGGCGCCCCACCGACTGAGAGGAGCCCACGTGAGCCACATCCGCAAGACCCCGAGCGGCAAGTTCGAAGTGCGCTACCGGGCCCCGGACGGACAAGAACGTTCACGCCGCTTCACGGCCCGCCGCGACGCGCAGGCCTTCATCGATCGAGTCGGGGTCGAGCGGCAGAGCGGCACCTGGCGTGATCCCCGAGCCAGCAGGATGTTGCTGCAGGACTGGGTCGCCACCTGGCAGCCGACCGTGGTCGGGCTTCGCCCCTCTTCCCTGGCCCGGGACGATGCCTACATCCGGACGCACCTCCTCCCTCGCTTCGGGAGGATGCCCATCGGCGCCATCACGACCCTGGACGTGAGGGCGTGGGTGGCCGATCTGTCAGCCGCGGGACTTGCCCCGGCCACGGTCCACAAGGCGTACCAAACGTTGTCAAAGCTGCTCCGGGCCGCAGTCGAGAACGACCTCCTCACCGTCTCCCCATGTCGGCGGACACCCCTCCCCCGCGTCGACCGCCAGGAGATGCGCTATCTAAATCCCGCCGAGGTGGCACGGCTCGCCGACTCGATCACCGCCCGCTACCGGGCTTTCGTGGTCTTCGACGCCTACTGCGGCCTGCGCCTGAGCGAGCTCGCCGGCCTCCGCCGGAGGCACATCGATCTCATCGAGCGACGGGTGAGGGTGACCGAGAACGCGGTCGAGGTCAAGGGCCGTATCGAGTGGGGTCAACCGAAGACCAGAGCTGGCCTGCGTACCGTGCCCATGACGGTGAAGGTCTCCGCCGCACTTGCCCAGCACCTCGATGAGTTTGTCGGGCCCGACCCCGCCTCGCTCGTCTTCGGAGGGGCCGATGGCGGCGTCCTGCGCGCCGGCTCCTTCCGGAGCCGCTTCTGGGCCCCTGCCACAAAGAAGGCGGACCTCGTTGGATTGAGGATCCACGATCTCCGTCACACCGCCGTCGCCCTGTGGATCGCCGCCGGCGCCAACCCGAAGCAGCTCGCCACCTGGGCCGGGCACACGTCGGTCTCTGTCGTCCTCGACCGCTACGGGCATCTCTACGACGGTCACGACGTCGACATCCTTGACCGACTCGACCAGCTGGCCGACCGGCTCCAGCTCTCCCCCACCACGCCCACAGGGTGACGACCGGTCTCGCCCTCGACGACCTCCTCGGCCTGGTCGAGCAGCCCGAGAAGCAGCTCGTCGCGGCTCTCGACACCGTCTTCGGGCTCACCCACGGACTGAGCGGCCTAACCGCACAGGTGACTGTCGGCCGAGGCACGCAGGAACGACTGCGCGCCGAGGGCGTCATCCTCCAAGAGGGCGTAGCCGTCGGTGACTTCATCCGGGTCATCGAGCGGC
>JBKJUI010000483.1:0-8006 GCA_046590775.1 Acidimicrobiales bacterium | reverse complement strand
CTTCCGGCGGTGGCCGGCCTCGCTCCTGACCTCGTGTCGTGCGCGGTCGGTGCCAACGACCTGCTGCGACGATCCGGCGGCCTGCCGGCCGTGTTGGCCGAGATCGCCGCCGCCCTGCCTTCGGGGGCGCTGCTGGCCAACCTGCCCCGGGGACTGCGTGAGGCGCAGGCCAGCGTCGTGAACGACGTCATCGCCGGCCTGGCCGAGGGTCACCACCTCAGGCTGGTCGACCTCTGGTCGGCGACCGGCCCTCCCTGGCGGGGGAAGTACGCCGCCGACTGGTTTCACCCGAACGACCTCGGCTACGAGGACTGGGCCGGCGTCTTCCTGGCCGCCCTGGCCGACCCCTGACCGCCGCCCCGGCGCCGCCGCCCCGACACCACCCCACCGAGTCTGCCCGGAAAGGGGCCGCCGGGGAACCAGAAGTGGGCAGACTTGGCGATCAGGGGCCGGTCCACTCGTCCTGGAGGGCGGCCAGGACCCCGGGGTCCGGCAGGCCCCCCGCTGGATCGCCGGCCTGCTCCCATCCGGCGTCAGTCGCGGCCTTGGCCAGCGCCTGCCCAGCGGCCTCGGGTCCGAGGGGGCCGGCGGCGCGCGGGTCGAGGAACCCGACCTGAAGGACGGCACTGACCGCAGGGTCGCTGGCTACGACCTTCGCCCGCCCGCCGACGGCGGCGGCCGCGGCCCTGGTGGTCACGAGGGGGTTGGCCTGGGAGAAGGAGGCGTTCAGCTGCTCCAGGCCGGCTCTGGTGTCGACGCTGCGCGCCACCCGGGTGATCGTGTCGGCTCCAGGACCCGACTCGAACGCGCTGCGGTCGAGCTCGCCGGGCGCGATCCCCGTCGTGGCGAGGACGATCTGGGCCAGGCCGGCCAACCCGACCCCGTTGCTGTCGGGCGACGCGAGCCCGACAGCCCGGCTCGGTAGCGGCAGGCACGAAGCCGGGGCGGGCTTGACGCAACCCGTGAAGCTCTGATCTGTGCGGGTGACCAGCACCACCTGGCTCGAGGCCACCGTGCGGACGCTCTGTTCCAGGGGCGGCTGGCCCGAGCGGCGGCCGTCGGCCATCTGCAGCCACGGACCGACGCTCACCCAGGCCTGGAAGTCGGGCGCCTGGCCGGGCTGCAGCGCGACCAGTGCCTTGGTCGTCGCTTCGGGGGACTCCACCCGGATGGTGAGCCGGGGGTCAGCCTTCTCCGCGGCCCGGCAGAAGGCTTCGGACACCGGGTCGCAGACGACCGTGAGGCGCAGGTCGTCCCGCTCCTTCTTGGTGTCGAGCGCGCCGCGCCCGACGACGGCGGCTCCGATCATGGCCGCTGCGCCCACGACGGCGGCGAGGCTCTTGAGACCGGGGGGCATCAGCCGGCCGCCCCGGAGCCTTCGAGATCCGCGGGCTCGAGGGCGCACAGCTGCTCGTCGGTGGGCGAGGTGCCGGCATCGGACAGGTCGACGATGCGGCTGGCCTGCCGGGCGAGAGCGGCCTCGAAGAGGTTGCGGGCGGCGCGGGCGTTGCCGAACCCGTGCTCCCTCGGGTCGTCGTCGAAGCGGCGGCGCACCACCTCGAGGGCGGCCGGGGTCGGCTCGTACGAGGCGGAGCGGCACATGGAGGTGAAGATGCCCACCAGCTCCTCGGTCGTGTAGTCGGGGAAGTGGATCGTGGTCGGGAAGCGGCTCTTGAGGCCCGGGTTGGCCGCCACCAGCTCGGCCATCTCGTCGGGGTAGCCAGCCAGGATCACCACCACGGCGTCCCGGTGGTCCTCGACCATCTTCACCAGGGTGTCGATGGCTTCGCGGCCGAAGTCCCCTTCGCTGCCCCGGATCAGCGCATAGGCCTCGTCGATGAGCAGCACGCCCCCGAGGGCAGACTCGACCACCGTCCGCACCCTGGTGGCCGTCTGGCCGACGAAGCCGGCCACCAGCCCGCTCCGGTCGGTCTCCACAAGGTGGCCCCGGTCCACGACCCCGAGGGTGCGGTAGATCTGGGCCACCAGGCGGGCCACCGTGGTCTTGCCCGTCCCCGGGTTGCCGCTGAAGACCAGGTGCCGGCTGCCGGCCGTGGTGGGCAGGCCCCGCTCCTGTCGCAGCTGCATCACTCTGAGCAGGTCGGCGACCCGGTGGATCTCGGCCTTCACCGGGACGAGCCCGATGAGTGCGTCCAGCTCGGCCAGCAGATCGGCCAGCGGTCGGGCCGGCAGCTGTTGGGCGGGCTCGGCCTCCTTCGGCGGCACGAGTGTCGCGTCGGTGCCAGGCGGGCCGCCGCCTGCGGCCTGGCGGGCCGACGGTGACGGCGGTCCGGCCCGCATGGCGTCGAGCAGGGTCGAGCGCAGCCGGTCGATGGCCGTGAGCTCGTCCTCGGAGGTGACGGCGTCGAGGCCGGCCACGGTGTGGGCGATCCGCATGGCCAGCTCGTAGTAGCGCCACGCAGTGCGCGTGCCGTCCCGTGCATCGTGGCCGACCAGGATCTCGAACAGCGTGGACGGCCGCTCGATCCACCCTCGCCGCCCGTCGAGGCCGACCGTGGAGGACGGGCCGAAACGCCCGCCGAAGGCCTGGGCCAGGGCCATCAGCTCGGTGTCCCCGTGACGGCCGTCGGCGTCGGCCAGGGCCATGGCGATGTTCATGGCCTCGATGGCGACGTCGCGCTCCAGGTCCTCCGGCTTGGTGGCGCCGGCGACCGTGCCCGCCAGGCCCACCAGCACCTCGCCCACCTCGGCGACGAAGCGCTCCACGGGCTCGACCAGCGGGCTGATCGAGGCTCCTGACCGCCCAGAGCCGAGGACGGTGCGGAGCGCGCCCTCGAGGAAGCTCATCGCCGCCACGGTAGGCGACACCCCGGCCTGTCAACCCCGGATTGACACAAGGTTCGGCGGAGCACATAGGATCGGCGCTCGCCCTGGGGTAGAACGCCCCACCGTTGCGACGTCCCGGAGGACCGCCAAAGTGCACGCCCTGCTCGCCGCCACCGATTCCGGGGGGAAGTTCGCACAGTTCGAGGTAGCCCCCTGGCAGTGGGGGGCCCTGATCGCCTTCCTCACCGTTCTGCTTGTCGCCGATCTGCTGCTCGTGCACCGCACCGCCCACGTCATCACGAACAAGGAGGCGGCGATCGAGTCCGCCATCTGGATCTCGATCGGCGTGGCCTTCACCGGACTCGTCTTCGGCTGGCACGGCGGTCAGGCCGCCACCGAGTACATCTCAGGCTTCCTGGTCGAGAAGTCGCTCTCCATCGACAACGTCTTCGTGTGGGCGGTGATCTTCTCGTTCTTCGGCGTGCCGAAGGCGTTCCAGTTCCGGGTCCTGTTCTGGGGCATCTTCGGTGCTCTGGTGCTGCGCGCCGTCTTCATCTTCGCCGGCGTCGCCCTCATCGAGCGGTTCGAGTGGGTGCTCTACGTGTTCGGCGTCTTCCTCCTCTACACGGCCTGGAAGATCGCCCACCACGACGAGACCGAGGAGGTCGACTACTCCCAGAACCTGGCCCTTCGGGCCGTGCGCAAGCTGATCCCCTCGACCGAGGAGTACGACGGCCAAAAGATGTTCACCAAGAGGAACGGCAAGCGGCTGGCCACCCCGCTGTTCGCCGTGCTGATCCTCATCGAGACCACCGACGTCGTCTTCGCCGTTGACTCGGTGCCGGCAGTGCTGGCCATCAGCCGCAACCAGTTCATCGTGTTCTCGTCGAACGCCTTTGCCATCCTCGGGCTGCGCTCGCTCTACTTCCTCCTCGCCGGCCTGGCCGGCAAGTTCCGGTACCTCAACATCGGCCTCGGGGTGATCCTCGCCTACGTCGGTCTGAAGATGCTGGCGGTCGGCAAGCCGCTCGAGATCCACCCACCGACCTGGCTGTCGCTCGTGGTCATCAGCGTCGTGCTCACCGCGGCGATCGTCCTGTCGCTCCGCGCCGACAAGAAAGACGCCGACACCGACGACTCGGTCGAGCACGAGATGCACCTGACCGATGCGGATCGGCGGCACGAGCCGGTGGCCAGGGACGACGACGCCGAGCTGGAGGGCGAGGACAGCGCTCCCCGATGAGCGGGTTGCGGCGGCGCCGGCCCGCCGGGCCGGCCAAGATGGCTCCATGAGCGGCGACGAGGAGAAGCCTTCGGCCCTGGAGCGGCTCGACGACCCGCTCGAGCGGATGGCCGAGGAGCGGGCCAGGCGCTGGTACGAGCTCGGCCGCAGCCCGAACCGGATCGTGCGGCAGGCATACCGGATGATCGTCCTGGTGGTCGGCCTCTCCTTCGTAGCGCTCGGGCTGGCGCTGATCGTGCTTCCGGGGCCGCTCACCATCCCGCCGCTCCTTCTCGGCCTGGCCATCCTGGCCACCGAGTTCGTGTGGGCCCGCCGCCTGCTGCAACGGGCCAAGGTCTACGCCGAGAAGGCGAAGAACAAGGCCAAGGGCCTGGCCAAGCGCAAGACGTAGCCTCTCTGGGCATGGCGCAGGACCTCCACCAGCTCGGAGCCCGGGTGAAGGCGGCCAGCCGGGTGCTGGCCACGGCGTCCTCCTCCACCAAGGATGCTGCGCTCCTCGCCGCCGCCGACCTGCTGGTCGACCGGGCCGAAGCCGTCCTCGCTGCGAATCGCCAGGACGTGGCCCGGGCCGAGCAGCTGGGCACGGCCGGCCCACTCGTGGACCGGCTCCGCCTGACGCCGGCACGCATCGACGCCATGGCCGAGGGGCTCCGCAAGGTCGCCGGCCTGGCCGACCCGGTGGGTGAGGTCCTCGACGGATGGGTGCGGCCGAACGGCCTGCGCATCCGACGGGTCCGCGTGCCCCTCGGCGTGGTGGCCGTGATCTACGAGAGCCGCCCGAACGTCACCAGCGACGCCGCCGCCCTGTGCCTCAAGGCGGGCAACGCCGCCTTCCTGCGGGGCTCGGCGGCCGCCATCTCCTCGAACCTCGTCATCGCCTCGGTGCTTCGCCAGGCGGTCGAGAAGGAGGGCCTGCCTGCCGACTGCGTCGCCCTGGTCGAGGACACCAGCCGGGCCGGGGCGGTCGAGTTCATGCGCCTGCGCGGGTGCATCGACCTGCTCGTCCCCCGCGGCGGCCGATCGTTGATCGCCGCCATCCTCGAGAACGCCACCGTGCCCTTCGTGATCGACGGGGACGGCAACTGCCACGTGTACGTCGACGCCACCGCCGACCTCGACACCGCCCTGGCCATCCTGGTGAACGGCAAGACCCAGCGGCCCGGCGTCTGCAACGCCACCGAGGCGCTCCTGGTGCACCGGCAGGCGGCCGGCCGGTTCCTGCCGATGGTGGCTGCGGCGCTGGCCGAGGTGCAGCTGCGGGGCGACGCCGAGGCCGTCGAGCACCTGGGCCCCGGGTCCGCCCTGATCACCGACGAGGGCGAGTGGGGGAGGGAGTACCTCGACCTGGTCCTGAAGGCCAAGGTCGTCGGCTCCCTCGACGAGGCCGTGGACCACATCGCCCGCTTCGGCACCGGTCACACCGAGGTCATCGTCACCCGCGACCTGGCCAGCGCCGAGCGGTTCCAGCTCGAGGTCGACGCCGCCGCCGTGGTGGTGAACGCCTCGAGCCGCTTCACCGACGGCGAGGAGTACGGGTTCGGGGCCGAGATCGGCATCAGCACGCAGAAGCTGCACGCCCGAGGCCCCATGGGCGTCCGCGAGCTCACCACCTCCAAGTACCTGGTCGACGGCTCCGGCCACATCCGCTAGCGAGGGCGGGCCTCAGGGGCAGACGATGGTCTGCTCGGGGAGGCGCTGGCCGAAGCCCAGCTCGTCAACCGCTTCCATGGCGAACCGGAGGACCGCACCGGGCGGCAGCGGCGGAAAGGCGATCGACTGGAAGATGTCGGTGCTGCCGCCGCGCCGCAGCGGGGCGTCGGCGTTGGCCAATCCCACCCTGGCCATCGCCTGGGCGCTCCGGATCCTGCTCTGGTCGGTGATCGTTATCGAGTAGAGCCATGCCGTGTTGCACGGGCTCGGGTCCGGCGTCGTCGTGGGCGCCAGCTTGATCTGCTGGCTGCAGCTCGCCGATCCCGGAACGCACACCTCGCCGACGTCGTCGGTGAACTCAGGCGGCTTCCCGAGAACCGACTGCACCTGCACCAGCTTGGCCCCGCCGCTGCCGCCGAAGCTGAGCGTGCCGGCGAAGGGGCCCTCGCCGGAGATCCTGGCGCCGTCGAGCGTGACGGTGAGGACGACGGACGCTCTCGGCGCGATGTCCCCGCGGGACGGGGCCACGCTGAGGCCGGGTGCGCTGGAGGTGGCCGTGAAGCTGAGCGCGCCGTCGCCGCTGTTGCGCAGCGAGAACGTGGCGCGGGAGGCGCCGGCGGTGACGTCGGTCTTGGGCAGCATGAGCGTGGTGACCGAGGGCTCGAGCGCCCCGGACGGCGCGCCGGTGGCGACGGGCGCGGTGGGTGTGGTGACTGCCCCGACTGCGGTGGTGCCGACCGGCTCGATGGAGGGCGCGGGCGCGGGCGCAGGGGCGGAGGTGGTCTCCTCGAAGCCCGGGACGCTGGTGTCGACGGCGCTGGTGGTGCTGCCGGTGCCCGAGGCGAGCTCGGAGGCGCCGTCGTCGTCCCGGGAGACCGCCAGGACGCCGATCACGAGGAGGGCGGCCACGAGCGCAGCGGCCAGAGCCAGCCACCGGCCGCGACCTAGAAGCGGCGGCCTGCCGGCCGCGGGGGCGGTGGCATGGGTGACCGCACCCCCCGGCGGGAACGAGCGCGGCGGGAACCCGCTCGGGAGCCACTCGGTGGGCTCGTCCGGGCGCGCCGCCGGCATCAGGCCACGGCTCCAGGGGCTTGGTGCGGCTCCGCCCCGAGGGGCGCGGAGGAGTCGACCGGACCGGGCAGCGGAGCCCGAGGCGCCGAGCCGTACAGCGCGAGGGGCGAGGGGAGGGCGGCGGCGGCCTCCCGACAGAGGCGGCAGCTGTCGACGTGAGCGGCGATGTGGCTGCCGACCAGCGCGGTGAAGCCGCCGTCCCAGCCGCGGAGCACGAGCGGCAGGTCGGGGCAGCGACCGCCGGCCTGACGGACGATGAGGTAGCCGGCCAGGCCCTTCTCGGCCTCGACCTCCCAGCCCAGCATGTCGGCGAGCTCGGCCGTGCTGACGCCGAGGGCGTCGGCTAGGTCATCACCCTCGAGGTGCTGGCGAAGGTGAAGGTCGAGCAGCGCCCGCTCCCGGAGCGGCAGGTCGGCCGTGGCCTCCCAGACCAGGCCGGTGAGGTGGGCGCGCTCGGCGATGTGGTCGGTGCCCGCCGGCTGCCGGTCGAGCCCGGCCTCGATCCCGGCCAGCCGGGCGGCGTGATAGCGGGTCAGGGCCAGGAGCCACACCAGGAGCCGGTTTGGCTCCCGGAGCCCCTCGAGCCGCTCGCTCGCTTCGCGGAAGGTGGCCTGGACGATGGCCGTGGCCTCCTTCCGGTCGCGCACCAGGGCCAGGGCCAGGTCGTGGACCTGGGCGACGTGCCGGTCGAAGACGGCGGTGAAGGCGGCGACGCTGCCGCCGACGGCCTCGTGCACCAGCGCCCCATCATCCATGAGCCTGCAACCTTACGACCCGAAGCGGCCCGACCGCCTCCGCGTCAGAGCCGTTCGGTCAGCCCGTCAGGGCCGACCGGCCCCGCTCAGGAAGCCGCTGAGGAGGCCGCCGACGTCGAGCACCTGGTCGGCCGGCGGAGCGGCGACGTCGACGCTCGTGCCGAAGTCCCAGAGCTCGAGCTCGAAGGTGGCGGGTCCGCCCGCGGCGGGCGGCGCGCCCTCGACCTTTGAGATGTCGGCTGCGAGCACCAGCTTGCGCAGCCGGCCCTGGCCGTCGATCCACAGGTCAGCGGGGAGGGTCTGGCCGACCTGTGTGGCGGTCTGGCTCGCGTCCTGGCGCAGGGCAGGCGGCAGCTGCTCGGCCACCTTCTGGGGGTCGATCGCGCCCCGGTAGTGGGTCGTGGGGTCGCCCCTGGTGGTGTCGGGGCCGATCACCTGGACGTCACCCGAGACGGCCTTCAGGTAGGCCAGGGCGTCGAGCGGGGCGCCGGTGACCCGAC
>JBKJUI010000465.1:0-4692 GCA_046590775.1 Acidimicrobiales bacterium | reverse complement strand
CCTCACCTCGGCGACCAGGCCGGCCCGGGGCACAGTGGCCTCGGAGCGCAGGACCAGGTCCTTCACCTTGACGTTCCCATCAGCCAGCTCGGCCGGGCCGGCGAGCACCGCCACCCTGCTGCCACGGCGCTCGGCCAGCTGCAGCTGGGCTCCCAGCTTCCTCTGGTCGGGGTACACCTCGGCGCCCACACCGGCGCCGCGCACCTCGGCGGCCATGACGTGCAGGTCGGCCAGCGCCACGCCGGGGAAGCGGACGAACAGCACGGGCGCCGGCGTGGCGGCCGTGCCGACCAGGCCCAGCTCCTCCATGGCCGCCAGCAGCCGGTCGAGGCCGAGGCTGGCGCCCACCCCGGGCAGGGCCTGGTTGGTGTAGAGCCCGGCCAGGTCGTCGTAGCGGCCGCCAGAGCACACACTGCCGATGGTGGGCAGGTCGGAGAGGAACGTCTCGTACACGGTGCCGGTGTAGTAGTCGAGGCCCCGGCTGATCGACAGGTCGACCGCCAGGCGGCCCTCGGGGATCCCTACGGCGGCGGCGACGGCCAGCAGCTCACGGAGCCGTTCGATCCCAGCGGCCACCCGCTCGCTCGACCCGAAGCGGTCGGACACCACGTCGAGGTCGCTGGCCGCCAGGTCGAGGATGTCGACGGCCTGGACCCCGGTGAGGCCCACCGAGTCGACCAGCTCGTCGCGCACCGGGTCGGGTCCCTGCTTGGCCAGCTTGTCGACCGCCCGCAGCACGCCGACGGCCCGGTCTCCGACTCCGAGGGCGTCGAGGACCCCGCCCAGAACGTGGCGGTCACTGAAGCGCACGGTGAAGCGCTCGAACCCGAGGGCGGCCAGCAGGTCGTGGATCACCAGCGCCACCTCGATGTCGGCCGCCCCGGAGGCGGTGCCGATGGTGTCGAAGTCGCACTGCAGGAACTCGCGGTAGCGCCCGGCTTGGGTGTTCTCCCCCCGCCACACCGACCCCACGTGGTAGCGCTTGAAGGGCATCCCCAGCTCGTGCAGGTGCATGGCGGCAAAGCGGGCAAAGGGCACCGTGAGGTCGAAGCGCAGGGCCACGTCCCGACCACCGTTGTCCTTGAACCGGTAGAGCTGCCGGGCGATCTCGGCTCGCGGGTCGAGCTTGCCCAGCAGGACCTCGGCCAGCTCGAGCGCCGGCGTGTCGATCGGGGCGAACCCGTAGGACCGGTACACGGCCTTGGCCATGTCGACCATCCGCTCGCGCTGCAGGGCGAGGGCCGGCGGGAAGTCGCGGAAGCCCTTCAGGGTCCTGGGCTGGATGGCGGGCATGGCGGAGGCGACGGTAGCCGGGCCACCGAATGGGTCTCTTGCACTATCTGCTGGTATTCGCGCCCCTTCTCGTGTCGCCCGTCCCCGCCGTCTGTACCCTCTGCGCTCGTGCGAACCCCCCGCCGCTCGAACCCCGTGCGCATCGGCGTCACGGCCCTCGTCCTCGTCGCCAGCTTCACGCTGCTCACGGCGACCAGCGCCCGCCCGGCCGCCGCTGCAGGGCCCGCAGCCCGGGTGCACTTCTTCGGCCTGCCGGGCTTCCCCGACGTCGTGGCGGCCAACAAGCCGGTGGTCGGGATCACGGCCATGCCGGCGGGAGGTGGGTACTGGCTCGTCGCCAGCGACGGCGGGATCTTCGGCGCCGGCGGCGCTCCCTTCTTCGGGTCCACGGGCGGCACCCGCCTCAACAAGCCGGTGGTCGGCATGGCCGCCACCCCCACCGGAGGTGGGTACTGGCTCGTGGCCAGCGACGGCGGCATCTTCGCCTACGGTGACGCCGCCTTCCACGGCTCCACCGGTGGCATACCCCTCAATCGGCCCGTCGTCGGGATGGCCTCCACGCCGACCGGTCGGGGGTACTGGCTCGTGGCCAGCGACGGCGGCATCTTCGGCTTCGGCGACGCCGCCTTCCACGGCTCCACCGGCAGCATCCGCCTCAACCAGCCCGTGGTCGGCATGGCGGCCAGCCGCACGGGCAGCGGGTACTGGCTCGTGGCCGGCGACGGCGGCATCTTCGGCTTCGGCGACGCCCTGGGCTTCGGCTCGGTCCCGGGCACGGGGGCGAACGTCGGCGACGTGGCGGCCATCAGCCGGTCCACCGGTGGGAGCGGCTACGTGATCGTCGCCCGCAACGGGCGGGTGTGGGCCTTCGGCGACGCTCCCTTCCACGGGTCGGCCTCCATGGGCGCCAACCGCCAGGCGGTCGCCGTGGCCACCTCGGGCCCCGGCTACTGGGTGGCCGAGACCGAGATCCCGGTTCGCCCCTCGGTCGGGCCTCCGCTCCCGGCCGGCTCGGGGGAGGGCCGCCGCATCGTCTACTGCGTCTCCTGCCAGCGGGTCTGGTACGCCGAGGCCGACGGGGCGGTCGTCAAGTCGAACCTCGTCTCGGGCCGGGCCGGCACCCCCCGCCCCGGCACCTACTCGGTCTTCTCCAGGTCCCGGGTCGCGAGCTCGGGGAGCGTCACGATGGAGTACATGGTCCGCTTCGCCCACGGCCGCACGCTGGCCATCGGCTTTCACGCCATCCCCCGGACCAGCAGCGGCACACCGATCCAGAGCGAGGCGCAGCTGGGCACCTACCGCAGCCACGGCTGCGTGCGTCAGGCCGACCGCGACGCCCTGTACACCTGGAACTTCGCCCCCGTCGGCACCAAAGTCGTCGTCACCGCCTGAGGTCGCCGCCGGGGTGCAGGCATCGGCCAGACTGAGGCCCCGTGGCCGATGCTCTCGATGTTGAGGTTGACGGCGATGAGGGTGCGGTTCCGAAGGACGGCCCCCCGGGCGGTCGCGGGGCCCATCCGTCGACGCCGCCGATCGTCAACCGGGCCCTGCGGGGGGCCGAGACGATCATCTACTGCTTGGTCAGCCTGGTGCTGGTGGTGGCTGCGGTGGTGCTCTTGGGCTCCGCCGCCTGGGACCTGGCCATCTCCGCCGACGAAGGGGTGGCCTCGGCCACCCGCGACGTGCTCGACACGCTGCTCCTCGTCTTCATCCTGGTCGAGCTGCTGAGCGCCACCCGGGAGACGATGAACCAGCGCAAGATCGTGGCCGAGCCGTTCCTGCTGGTCGGGATCATCGCCTCCATCAAGGAGGTGGTGGTCCTCGGCATCGGAGCCAAGGAGGACCTGGGCAAGGACAAGGAGAAGTTCGAGTCGGCCATGCTCGGCATCGGCACCATCTCCGGGCTGCTGCTGGTCCTGAGCATCGCCATCCTCCTCAACCGGCGCCGGGAGCGCGAGCCCGAGGAGGACTGATGCGCTCTGCTCAGGCGGGCACGGCCGGGGCGAAGACCCGGTAGGTGTGGGGCACGAGGACCGACTGGACCGTGAGCGCCAGCGACCGCATGAGGTCGGCGGCGGCCCGCGGCACCGTGACGGTGGCGAACAGCAGCACGGCGAAGAACTCACCCGACGGCAGGACACCGCCGAAGCCGATGGCGGAGCGGATCCCGTGTCGGTCGACGAAGCCCTTGTCCGGTATCGACGGCGAGGCGGCCGCGTCGGCGACGAAGAAGACGTCGTAGCGCTGCCGGGACCGGGCGGCGTGCTGAGCCGGGTCGGGCCGGACGACCGCCGACGGGTCGATGCCGAGCCCGCGGAGCAGGCCGGCCACCATCGGCAGCCGCTCCACCATCTCCTCGCTGAGGAGGGGGATGGCCTGGTGGCCACGGGACGTCCGCCGGTCGTTCCAGGCGGGCTCGTTGCCGGCCGAGCCGAGCAGGGTCACGCACCGGGTGTCGGAGGAGGCCGCCACGCCGAGGCCGGCGGGGACCGCCCGCTGGGCGAAGTCCTGCAGCGAGGGCTCGAGGTCCCCGAACCGGGCCGTGACGTACAGCCGGGCCAGTGCACAGCCCCGGCCCCCCTGCCCGTCGGACAGCTGGCCGGCCAGGTGCTCGGCGACCGCCTGGGCGGCCTCCTCCATGCAGGAGGCGGCGTCGGCGGCGGCGCGCAGGCCGTTGGCGACGGCGATGAGGTCGTCGACGGTCAAGGTCGAAAGGGCCGCCACCGGCGGCACCCTAGGGCCGACCGGAAGCGTACGTCAGAGGATGCCGAGGAGCTTGGGCCTGGTGGTCGGCGGTGCCTTCGTCGGCGGCGGTGGCGAAGGTTGGACGGGTGCGCCCACCAGCCAGCCTTTGATCACGATCCGCTGGCGGGCGCTGCCCTTCGGGTGGCAGGCCAGGAGCGTGAAGGTGGTGTCGGGGGTGTTGTGCACCACCCAGGTGTCGGCGGCGTTGATGATCAGCTTCTCCGTGACCCTGTAGGTGAACCGCCCCTCGGGCGTGGTGAAGATCACCTGGTTGCCGGGCACCAGCTTGTCGAGGTCCCAGAACGGCCGGGTGTTGGTGGTGCGGTGGCCGGGGAAGACGGTGTTGCCCTGGTGACCGGGCCGCGGGGTGCCAGGCCAGTGGCCGGGGCCGTGCTGCAGCGTGCCCAGGTCGATGCCCTCGTATGTGAGGTGGTTCAGGCCGATGGCCGGGATCTCGATCCGCCCGGTGGAGGCCGGCTTCCCGGCCGGCTTGGCCGCCGCCGTCTGCACCGCCCCGGCCGGGGCCGCGGCACCCGAGACAGGCGCGGCGGTGAGGGCCAGGCCCTCGAGGAGCGGGTTGTCCTCGGTGGCTGCCGGGTCGGTGCCCGGCGAGGCCGTGCTCGCCGCCGCCACCGCTGGGAGCTCGGGCGCAGC
>JBKJUI010000387.1:0-2711 GCA_046590775.1 Acidimicrobiales bacterium | reverse complement strand
GTTCGGCGACATCACGATCTCGGTCCCGATCGGGACCGAGATCGTGATGTCGCCGAACGCCACCTTGATGACGAGGTACTCGCGCTCCTCGCCGAAGAAGTCCCTGCGCTCCCTCTTCTCGATCACAGCTGCCCCGTGCTGGGGGTAGACGACCCGGTCTCCGACGTCGAACGGCATAGTTCTCCCATTGGGTGGCATGGACCCGACCCTTGAGGAAGGGTACGGGGTCCGGCGGCCCTCGACAAACCGAACCGCGCCGGGGCTCCTGCGGATAGGTTTGCACCGTGGATGACGCCAGCTTGCTCCGCAAGAGCGAGCTGTTCCAGGCCTTCGAGCCCGACCACATGGCGCTCATCGTGGCCGAGGCCAGCCGGCTCCACCTGCAGCGGGGCGACGTCGTGTTCGACGAGGGCGAGGTGGCGGACCGGATGTTCGTCGTCCGCCACGGCCGGGTGGCCATCTCCAAGCGGTCACTCGAGGCCAAGGAGTCGATCGTGGCCCTCATGGAGGCCGGCGACCTCTTCGGTGAGATGAGCCTGTTCGACGGCGAGCACCGCTCGGCCGGAGCCCGGGCGCTCGAGGCCTGCGAGCTGGTTGCCGTGCCCTACGCGCCGCTCGCTGCGGTGCTCGCCCAGAGCCCGACGCTGCTCTGGCCGATGGTGACCCTGCTGTGCCGGCGCCTCCGGGCCACCGACGCCGCACTGGCCGACTCGCTGTTCCTCGACGTGACCGGTCGGACGGCCAAGCGGCTGCTCGAGCTGGCCGGCGGCCAGGACGAGTTCGCCCTGCCGATCACCCAGGAGGAGCTGGCCGGGATGGTGGGGGCCAGCCGGGAGCGGGTCAACAAGGCGCTCGCCCAGTTCATCCGCCTGCGCTGGCTCGCCGTCAACGACCGCCGCTACCGCATCCTGAAGCGCGACGACCTGGTGCGCCGGGCCCGTTAGGCCCGCCTGCTAGTCGGCGACGGCCGTCTTGGCCACCACCTTGGCGGGCGTGACCCGGACGACCATCTCGGGGGGAACGGCGTTGCGGCGGCCGAACTCCTCGGCCCGGTCGTCGCCCATGTAGCGGGCGGCGATGGCCGTGGCCCACCGGAGCAGCTCGTCGGGGTCGGTGCTGGTGGCGGCGGTGCCGGCCAACGTCACGAAGTCGAAGGGGGGCCGCTCATCGTCCCAGCACAGGCTGACCCGGGGGTCGCGCAGGATGGCCTTACCCTTGACCGTGTCGGCCGAGGTCATGAAGATCACCTCGTCGCCGTCGAGGGCCACCCACACCGGGGCCACGTGGGGGCTGCCGTCCTTGCGGACCACGGCCACCTTGGCGGTGCGAGCCGGCAGGGCGGCGACGAACCCCTGCCACCACCCCTCAGGAGCATCGCTGTAACCCATAGGGCCATCCTCCCGCATGGGCCTGACCCAAGAGGGCGAGGCGGGGGAGCTCGAGGGGGCGGAGCTTGCGGAGCCCCCTCGTCAGGCGGCGAAGAGGCGAGCTTGCTCGCCCGCCGTTGAAGGGCTTTCAGCCGGCCGAAGGCCGCCCCCAAGAGGAGGGGGGTCCGGGGGGAGGCGCTTGCGCCTCCCCCCGGAGGAAACCCAGCGCCCGGCTCCAGGCGTCGGCGGCGTCGTCGGGGCGGTGGGCCGGGCGGTTCGGGTCGTGGACGAACCCGTGCTCGGCCTCGGGGTAGAAGGCGACGTCGACGCCGGCGGCCCGCAGCTGGTCGACCTCGTCCGGCGGCGTGTAGGTGTCCCGGCCGCCGATCACGGCCATCACCCTGGTGGAGGCGGGCGCCCGGCGGAGGTGGTCGAGCGGCTCGCCCTGGCCGGGGCCGTGCCAGGCCTCGGGCACCTTGACCATCCCGTAGAAGGCGCAGACCCGGTCGAAGGCGCCGGTGCCGGCCGACTTCAGCGCGTACATGCCGCCCATGCAGAATCCGATGCAGCCAACCCTGGCCGTGCCGAGCAGCCGGGCGGCGTCGACCAGGTCGCCGAGCAGGCGGTCGTCGTCCATCCCGGGCATGACCCGGAACCGCGCTTGCATGTCGCCTTCGGGGAAGCTGCGGCCGGGGAACGGCTCGACGGCCACCACCGGCCAGCCGCCCTCGTCGCTGAGCCGGGCCACGAGGTTCTCGAACAGCGGCCGAAGCCCGCCGATGTCGGGCACGATCACCAGCCCGAAGCCCAGCTGGTCGTCGTGGTCGGGAGGGGAAGCCAGCTCGGCCGGCGTCCCCGAGGGCAGCGTGATCCTGGCCATCCCTCTGGTCTAGCCGTTGCGGCCGATCGCCAGAGGGCTCAGAACCGGTCGAGCCGGCTGCTCTCGACGATGCGGTCGAGGCCCTCCTTGAGCGAGACGGCACGGGCCTCGCCGATCCCCTCGATGTCGCCGAGGTCGGCCGCGGTGGCCTGCAGAAGCTTGGAGAGTGAGCCGAACCGGCCGACGATCCGGGTGACGACCAAGTCGGGGAGGCGGGGGATGCGGGCCAGGAGTCGGTAGCCCTTCGCCTGCATCGGGTTGTCGAGGTCCTCGCCGGCCCGCGCCAACCGGACGGTGCGAGCCACGGCCTTCGGGTCGAGCAGCTCGTCGGCCGGCATGTCGGACAGGGCGAGGAGCGCCCGCTCCGAGGTCCACCCGGGTATCGGCTCGACGTAGTCCCGCAGCACCGCCCGTCGGTCGTCGGCGAGCTGATGGGCGGGATCACCGACGACCGACGGGCAGTG
>JBKJUI010000266.1:0-3568 GCA_046590775.1 Acidimicrobiales bacterium | reverse complement strand
GAACAGCTCGACCAGCGCGGGGGGGTTGGCCAGCGCCGACACCGGGATGCGCCCGATGAGCCACGGGGCGATCCAGCTCATGGCGGCCAGGTCGCGCCGCACCATCTCGGACACGGTCGGCCGCTGCACCTTGACCACCACCGGCGTCCCGTCCAGCAGGTGGGCGGCGTGGACCTGGGCGATGGACGCGGCGGCGATCGGCTCGGTGGCGAAGTCGGCGAACACCGCGCTCAGCGGGCGGCCCAGGTCGGCCTCGACGATCTCGACCACGGTCTCGTAGGCTTCGGCTGGCACGCGGTCGCGCAGCAGACGGAACTCCCGCACCAGCTCCTCGGGGAAGATGCCCTCGCCGGAGCTGATGATCTGGCCCAGCTTGATGTAGGTGGGGCCGAGCCGCTCGAACGCCTTGCGCAGCCGTCGGGACAGGCCGACCCGGCTGGCGGACGTGCCCGGCGCCCGTCGCCGCTCCACCAGGTACCACCCGAGGAGAGCGGCCCCGAGCACGCGGCCGACGAGCAGCACGCGCGCGCCCGGCGGCAGGCGCCGGTGACGGATCAGGCTGGGCACCTCGGCGTGGGTGGCCTGGCGGACCGTGCCGAGGCCCGTCCTCCAGGTCAGCTCCGACGGCACCACCACCCAGGGCCCGCTGGTGGTGAACGACCCGATGGCGAGGTCGGCCGCCGGCTCCTGCATCACCGGCGAACCTAGTGGCCGCCCCTTCCCTACGTCCCTCCGAAGGCGCCCGGTGCCTCGCCGCAGGGCTCAGGGGACGGCGGGGAACCAGCCGGCGACGTCGGCGATGAGGTTGGTGGATCCGGTGTCGTTGTAGATGGTGACCTGCCCGCCGGCGCCGACCTTGGCGATGACCAGGTTGGGGATGGTCTGGCCCGGGCCGAAGTTGAGGTTCGAGGCCAGGGGCCTTTGCTGGCCGGTGGGGTGGACGGTGAGGAACCCGCCGGTGGTGCTCCCGGTGGCGGTGATGTTGAGGACCACGGCGCCCACGCCGGTGGGGGGCACGCCGCCGCGACCGGTGACCTGCAGCGACAGGCTGGCGCCCGGGCCGACGGGGCCGCCGCCGGCGGTGGTGCCGTCTGTGGTCGGTGCGCCGGCCCGGGTGTCGGCCAGGCGGGCCGGCGACAGGGCCACATAGGCCGGGATGAGCGGGACCACGGGCGCTGAGGGGGCGGACGGGGCGCTTCTGCCCACGAGGGTCGCGGCGCTGACGGTGAAGGTCGATGCGGTGCCGTAGGGCAGCCCGCCCACAGCTGCCGTCTCGGCGATGGCCGGCACGTCGATCGACTGGCCGCCGGGCGAAGCGGTGAGCCGGTAGCCCGTGATCGGGCTGCCGCCGTTCGTGGCGGGTCGCCATCGCACCACTGCGGAACCGAAGCCGGCGACGGCCACCACCTCCGCAGGGGCGTTTGGCTCCACGGGCGTGGCGGTGGTCGGAGGGACCTCGGGGGACAGGACCAGAAGGCTGCGGACGAGCCGGCTGCCCGGCTCGACGAACTCGACGTCGCCCGAGGGGGCGACGGCCAGGCCGGTCGGCTGTGCCAGGCTGGCGGCGGCCGCCGGCCCGCCGTCGCCGAAGGAGCCGGAGGTGCCCTGGCCGGCAATGGTGTCGATCCGCCCCGAGGTGTCGATCCGGCGGATGCGGTCGTTCAGGGTGTCACCGACGTAGACCACGCCCTGGCCGTTCACGGCCACGCTCGTCGGCCAGAGCTGGGCGGCGGCGGCCCGGCCTCCGTCGCCGCTGAAGCCGGGCGCTCCGGTGCCAGCGAAGGTCGAGACCTCTCGGGTCACCAGGTCGACCTTCTGGACCTGACCGGTTGCCGGGGCGGCGACGTACAGGCTCGAGCCGGCCACGGCGAGCCCCGCCGGGGAGCCCAGGCCGCTGGCCAGCAACGACATGGTGCCAGTGGGGTCGACCACGCGCACCTGGCCGCTCTGTGGCGACGAGACGTAGAGGCTGCCGGCTGCGTCGACCGCGAGTCCCTCGGGCCGGGGGAGGGAGGCATCGGTGGCGGGGCCGCTGGCGGCGGTGGACATGCCGCCGCCGGCGACGGTCGTGATCACGCCGTCGGCTGAGACCCTGCGGATCCGGTCGTTCCCGGCGTCGGCGACGTACAGCTCGCCCGAGGCGCCGACGGCCAACCCCTGCGTGTCGTTCAGCCGGGCGGCCGACGCCGGGCCGCCGTCTCCCGTGAAACCGTCCGTCCCGTCTCCGGCGACGGTGGAGATCGTCCCGTCGACGGCGATCCGGCGAACTCGGGACCGGTCGCTGACGTAGGTCGTCCCGTCGGCGGCCGCCGCGAGCCAGCGCGGCTCCAGGCCGGCCATCGTGGCGGGACCCCCATCGCTGACGCCGTCGCTCGGCGACCCTCTCCCGGCGAGCAAGGCGACGCCGAGGCGGCCCGGCGTCACCGGTCCGGCCAGGGCCGAGATGCCGGCGCCGTTGGCCGAGTAGGCCCGGACGGTGAAGCGGTAGCTGGTCCCGTTGGCCAGGCGGGGGACGACCGCACTGGTCGCCGTCGGGCCCACGCCAACCGTCGTCCCGCCGGGCTCGGCCGTGACCAGGTAGCCCGTGATCGGCTGGCCACCGGTGAAGCGGGGCGGCGCCCAGCGCACCGTGGCCGCGCCGTCGCCAGGAGAGACCACACCGACCATCGGCCAGGTGGGCTTGGGCGCGGTCCGAGCGAGAAAGGCGTTGTCGGCGCTGTTCCAGTGCGTGGCCAGGTAGCTGCCTGCCGGGGGAGCGGTGCTGAAGTAGTCGTCGTCGCCGCAGTCGAGGAGAGCCTCGTGCCATCTGGAGCAGACGTCGCGCATCGGCCGGCCGGCGCCGTCCGGGTAGCACATGGTGTCGTGCTCGTCGGTGCAGTGGCCGCCGCCAGAGTAGCTGGGGGCGGAGGGCACCACCGCCCCCAGCATGTGCACGAGCTCATGGGCCTCGGTCGAGTGGCCGCTGTTCCAGCCCCAGCAGCCTTCGTCGACACGAGCCACGAGGCCCCGGTCGCCGACGTTGCTGGCGTTGTCCGGCCCCGGGCGCTCGTCGATGTGGGACTCCGCCATGCCGCAGTAGAGGTTCGCGTCCATCCAGAGCAGATACTTCCTGGACGGGCTGGTGTACCCGAGGCTGCGGAGCTCCGTGGCGGTGCTGGCGAAGCTGTCGTCACCGTTCGGCGACAGGACGACGTCCAGCACCTCCACCTGGCAGGCGGCATCGGTCACGAAGCGCACCTGGCGGCCGCCGTTCGTCTTGGCTGCGCTGGCATCCACCACGGCCGACACCTGACCTGCCCACGACCGGATGAGGGGAGCCGCCTCGGCAGAGCGGTCGGCGACGTCGCTGGCCCGGGCATAGATGGCCTGGACGCGCGGCCCGTCGGCTCCCGTGCCGACGCATGCGGCAGGAGACGGTGCAAAGGGCGCACCCGTCCCGGCCGCCGGCGTGGCGGCGGCCGCAGCAGTCGAGAGACGCCCGGGGCGCCGCTTCCAGGCGTCCGGCACCGGGGCGCAGGGGCGGGCCGTGTGCCGGACGCCTGGAGCTGACGGGCGTCAGCGGCGCCTG
>JBKJUI010000250.1:0-5424 GCA_046590775.1 Acidimicrobiales bacterium | reverse complement strand
GTCCCGTTCCTCGACCGACTCGGTGAGGCGGCGCCCCGGTCCTGGGTCACCACCGGTCACACGCACCGCAACCGCAGCCGCCGCCACGGCCCGGTCACCCTCACCGAGGTGGGATCCACCAAGGACTTCCCCGGCACCTGGGCCGGCTACGTGGCGCACGACTCGGGGATGCGCCAGACCTCGTTCCACGTCACCGGCGACGGCACCGACGCCTGGCTCGACCGCACCCGCACCGCCGCCGCCCGAACCTGGGGCCACTGGTCCCCCGGCGACCTGACCGACCGCTGCCGCACCACCGCCTGGTGAGCGGGCCTACAGGTCGCTGATGCGGCGGGCGACGGTCTCGAGACGGGCGGTGGCCGCGGCGTGGAGGCGCTGGGCCCGCTCATAGAGGTCGGCGGCCCGCTCGATGCCGATGCCGCCGTCGGCCAGCTGGGCCGTGAGGGCCTCGAGTCGGTCGACCAGCTCCTCGAAGCTGAGGTTCTCGACGGCCTCGGCGCCCTCCTCAGCGCCCTGGGGGCCCGCCGGCGTCTCAGCGGTCATCGAGAGGTCCCTCGACGACCGCCGCGAAGCGGCCGCCGGCCACCTCGACCCGGATGCGCTGGCCGCTCGGCACCGCGCCCGGGTCGCGCACGACCCGGCCGGCCTCATCGCGCACCACGGCGTAGCCCCGGCGCAGCACCTGGGCCGGCCCGAGGTCTCCGAGCCGCCCGTCGAGGGCGCCCAGCCGCAGCTCGGCCCGGCGGGCGGCGGCGACGGTCGGGGCCCGCCAGTCGCAGCGGGCGAGCCGGGCGCGTGCCCGGTCCAGCGAGGCCGCCGGGTGGGCGACGCTCAGCAGGGCCGCGGCCCGCTCGAGCCGCCCGTCGGCGCGGTCGACGGCGCCGCCGAGCGCCCGGACGGGCTCGACCCGGTCGAGGCGGGAGCCGGCCCGGTCGACCCGGCGACCGAGGTGCCGGCCTCCGGCGGCCAGCGCATCGTCGAGCCGGTCCACCAGGTCAGCCCGGCGGGGGACCACCAGCGCGGCGGCCATCGAGGGGGTGCCGCAGCGCACGTCGGCCACCTCGTCGACCAGCGGGCGGTCCCCCTCGTGACCGATGGCCGCCACGACGGGGATGGTGGCGGCGGCGACGGCTCGGCACAGCTGCTCGTCGCTCCAGGGGAGCATCTGGGTGGCGTCGCCGCCGCCCCGGGCCAGGATCACGACCTCGACACGGGGGTCGGCCATCAGCTCGAGCAGAGCGGCCTCGATCCCGGCGGCCGCCGCCGGACCGCTCACCGAGCACTCCCGGAAGCGCAGCGGAAGGCCGGGGAAGCGGTCATCCACGACGGCCTCGACGTCGTGGCGGACGGCGGCGTCGGCCCCGCACACGACGCCCACCAGCTGCGGCAGCCGGGGCAGCGGCCGCCGGACCCGGTCGAGCAGGCCGTCGGCAGCCAGGGCCAGCCGCGCCGCTTCGACCATGGCCGCCACCGCGCCCTCGCCGACCGGGACGACCTCCTCGGCCAGCAGCAGCACCGACCCCCGGTCGGCCTGCCAGTCGAGCCGACCCGTGACCAGCACCCGCTCTCCGTGCACGACGCGGCTTCGGCGCAGCGCGCCGGCCGGCACCCGCACGGTGACCGACGCCACCCGGTCCTTCAGCGTGAAGAACGTGCCGCTGCGGTAGGCCTTCGGCTGGTGCACCTCGCCGGGGACGGCGATGCGCCCGATGGGCGCCAGCCGGCGCGCCACCTCGCCGGACAGCCGGGTGAGCGTGACCTGGCGCACGGCCTCGGCCATCGGGAGCACGGCCGGTCAGCGTATCCGGGCCTTCAGCCCAGACCTCCGGTGGCCGATGGTCTGAGAGGTGAAGCCCCGAGCACTCGTCTGCGAGGACAACCCGCATCTGCGGTCGGTCCTGGTCGGCCTCGTCGAGGCGCACGGCTGGGCCACCATCCGGGCCTCGACGTCCATCGACGCCATCGACAAGGCCAACCGGCTCCACCCCGACCTGGTCGTGATGGACATCGACCTGGTCGGCATGTCGGGGCTCGAGTCGATCCCCCGGGTACGGGCCGGCAGCCCCGAGGCCCGAGTGGTGGCCGTGTCGGCCAACGGCCGTGGCCTTGACCTGTGCCTGGGCGTCGGCGCCTGCGCCGTGGTGACCACCGCCGACCTGGGTCGCCTCGAAGAGGTGTTGGACCTCCTGGGCCGGGGTCTCGCAGCCTGAGGGAGCCGGTCAGGCGCTGGCGGCCACCCCGGCCTGGCGAGCGTCGCGCTTTTCGGCCAGGTGGTCGCCCACCTTCTTGAGCCGGGCCATCTGGGCGAACAGGCGGTCGCGGGCTCGCTCGGCGGCGTCGCTGAGGCCCTGGACGGCGTCGACCTTCCAGTGGCGCATCACGCAGGGCACCAGGATCTTGTCGTGGTGGATGACCAGGTCGTAGATCCCGGCGTTGGCGATGGCCTGGGCGTGGGTGCGGAAGCCGGCGATCCCGGTGCCCGGCATCTCGAACACCTCGACCTGGTGGGCGATGGCCTCGACGGTCATCGACGGGTCGGCCTCGAGCCCGGCCGCCACCAGGTCCCGGTAGAACAGGTAGTGGAAGTTCTCGTCCTTGGCCACCCGGCTCATCACGTCCTTGCCCTTCTGGTCGGACAGACGGTCGCCGGTGTTCCAATGCGAGATGCGGGTGGCCAGCTCCTGGAGGGCCACATAGGCGAAGCCGTTGGCTGCGTTGGGCAGCGTCTCGCCGTGGAAGCCGGCTTGCACCTGGTGCATGCGGTTCCGCTCGAGCTCCCAGGGGTCGAGGCTGCGGGTGGCGGTGAGGTAGTCGCGGATGACGATCGAGTGCCGCCCCTCCTCGGCCACCCAGCGCCGGTTCCACTCGCCCCAGACGTCGTCCTTGCCGAACATGCGGGTGATCACCTGGAAGTAGAACGGGAGGTTGTCCTCGGTGAGGAGGTTCACCAGCAGCGACGACCGCACCGCCGGGTCCATCGGCACCTCGGACTCGTCCCACGCCTCGCCGGGCTCGAAGTCCCGGGCGGCGGTGTAGGGCACAAGCTCGTGGGGAAACCACTCCTTGGTCGTGTTGAGGTGCCGCTCGTAGAGTCGCTCCGCGGTGGGGGCGAGCTCGGCGAGATAGGCGGTGTCGTCCGGGAGAGGGGCCACGAAGACCATCCTACCTACTGGTCGGTAGGGAGGAAACATCGCTCCACCGGGTCCTTGATCGACTCACCCAACGGAGGGCTACGGTGCCAGGGTGGAGGAGGACGTGGTCGACGTGCTGCTCGCCAGCATGGGCCGCCTGCGCCACCACGCCGCCGGGGTGTGGGACGAGCTTGGGCTCACCGCCCCGATGGCTGTGACGCTGCGCCAGCTGCACCAGGGGCCCCGGTCCCAGCGCCAGCTGGCCGCCAGCCTGGGCTACGACCCGTCGAACATCACCGGCCTGGCCGACAAGCTGGAGGAGCGGGGCCTGGTCGAGCGCCACGTCGATCCCGACGACCGGCGGGTGAAGAAGCTGGTGCTCTCGCCGTCCGGCCGGGCGCTCCTCGAGGTGATGCGGGTGAGGATGCACGACGGCCACCCGCTCACCACCAACCTGACCAAGGCCGAGCAGGAGCAGCTCATGCACCTCCTCCGCAAGGCGACGGCCGGCGCCACCGCCTCCCCCCGGTTCGTCGCCGAGCGATGAGCCGGGGGTTCACCTGCGGGTCCTGCGGTCGACGGGTGGCCTTCTTCGAGCCCGGCTGCCCCTGCGGGGGGCTCCTCGAGCTCGACCCGGCCACCGGCCCGTGGGCGGTCGACGAGCGGGCCGCCGGGCTGTGGCGCTACCGCTCCCGGTTCCCCTTCGACCCCCGCTGGGACGGGTGGCAGGGGCTGACCATGGGCGAGGGCGGCACCGCCCTGGTGGCCATTGACGGAGCGATGGCCAAGGTCGAGTACGCCTCCCCCACCCTCTCGTTCAAAGACCGCGGTGCCGCCCTGCTCGTAGCTCGCGCCGTCCTCGGCGGCGCCGACCACGTGCTGGTCGACTCGAGCGGCAACGCCGGCACCGCGGTGGCGGCCTACGCCGCCCGGGCCGGCCTGCGCTGCACCGTCGTGGTCCGAGCCGGTACCAGCCCGGCCAAGCTGGCCCAGATCCGGGCCCACGGCGCCGACCTGCGCCTGGTCGAGGGCACCCGGGAGGACGTGGCCGCCGCCGCCCGAGCCGAGGTGGCCGAGGGTGAGGCCTGGTACGCCAGCCACGTGGCCGACCCCACCTTCTACGAGGGCACCAAGACGATGGCCTTCGAGGTGCTCGAGCAGCTGGGCCGGCTCCCCGACGTGGTCGTGCTGCCCGCCGGCAACGGCACGCTCATCCTGGGCTGGGCGCTGGGCGTGGCCGAGCTGGTGGCCGCCGGACTCGTGCCGCCGGGGTCGGCCTCCCGCATCGTGGCCGTCCAGGCCGCCGGCTGCGCGCCGCTGGCCTCGGCCTGGGCCGCCGGGGCCGAAGAGGCCGTCCCTGTGGTGGGCGCGCCCACGGTGGCCGACGGGATCGCCATCGCCGCCCCACCCCGGGGGGCGGCCGTGCTCGCCGCGGTGCGAGCCTCGGGCGGCTCGTTCACGACGGTGGGCGACGACGCCACCGCCGCCGCCCGCCACGAGCTGGCCCGCAGCGGCTTCTACGTCGAGCCGACCGCCGCCGCCACCTGGGCCGGCCTGGCCCAGGTCCTGACGGACCCGGCCGAGCTGGTGCTGGCCCCGCTGTGCGGCGCCGGCCTCAAGGCGCCACCTGCCGGGTCTAGGAGCATCCCTCGGTGAGGTCGAGGCCCGCCCTGGTGCCCACCGACCATTCCGCCACGGTGCCGGTGTCGTTGTTGACGGTGAAGAGGTACCCGACGTCGCCGGTGGTGATCTCGACATCGGTCAGGTTCGCCTGGTATTTGTTGGGCCGGTCGACACGGGTGCCCGGGACGCTGCTGAGGCTGGAGGCAGGGGATCCGAAGCCGATCCCCTGGGGTGTGCGCAGGCGGCTTCCCTCCCCGCCGTAGATCCGGGCCAGCTTGAGGTCCACGAACAGCGCCGAGAAGTCCCCGTTCCGGTAGGGGCCGGCCGGCTCGCCGAAGCCGCACCCGGGGTTCTGCTCGGCGTACGGGCCCACAGCTCCCGTGGCCCTGGCCTGCGTGGTGGTCATCCCGAGCCGCAACGGCCCGAGGCCGTCCGGCGAGAGGATGAGGCTCACGGGCTTCGCCGTCGTCGGCGGCGATGTGGTGGTCGCCCGGCCGGGGATGGTGCTGGTCGGAGAAGCCGGGCTGAGCGTCGTCGGCGGTGCCACCGCAGGGGCGGTGGTGGTCAGCGGCGAGAGCGTGGTGAGGGGCCCCGACGTGGTGGAAGGCGCCTCGACCGTGGTGTCGGGGGCCGCAGGGGTGGTCTTCACGTCGGTGTCGGGCGACCTGAC
>JBKJUI010000019.1:0-7680 GCA_046590775.1 Acidimicrobiales bacterium | reverse complement strand
GTCCTGGCTCTGGTCGGTCGCGGTGGCTGCGGCTGCCGCCGCGGCCGCCACCTCGGCCCTGAGCGGGCTCGACCACGTCGGGCGCCCGTCGTCGCCGCCGCTCCTTCGCGCGTCGTTCGTCGGTCCCTCCACCCCCGAGGTCCGCCTGGAGCCGATGGTGGCGCCGCCGCCGCCGCCCCGCACCGGCCCAATCGACGTGCCGGACGACCCCTACGCCAACGAGGCGATCGTCGAGATCGGCACCATCGAGATCCCGAAGCTCGGCGTCCAGCAGCGCTTGATGCACGGGGTGACGCTGCGGAACATCGATCTCGGGCCCAGCCGATGGCCCGGGTCGGTGGGGCCGGGCGAGGCGGGGAACATGGTCGTGGCCGGCCACCGCGTCACCCACAGCCGGCCCTTCCGGAACATCGACCAGCTCGGGGCGGGCGACGAGATCGTTGTCGCCGCCTCCGGCACCCGGGCCACCTACCGGGTGGCTTCGTCCTTCGTCGTGACGCCGGACCGGACCGACATCGCCAACGAGACGCCGACCCCCAGCCTCACGCTCTTCGCCTGCCACCCGCCCGGCTCGGCCCGCCAACGGTTCGTGGTGCGGGCCGTCCTCGCCAGCGCCGTCCCCGGCTGAGTCCGCGCCTCGCTCAGCTCGAGGTGATGGCTCCCCGGATGGCGAAGGCCAGGAAGAGCAGGAAGGCGCCGATGGCGGCGCCGGCGGCCACGCCGAGGACGACGGTCAGCACGACGACCCCCAACATGGCCCGCACCCGGCGCAGGAGGCCGATCTTCTCCCTCAGCTGCCCCCGGGGGTAGCGCTTGCGCTTGGCTCGCCGGGAGCGCAGGACGCTCCCAGCCGATGCGGCGACCGACGACCCCGCCGCCGCCTTCCTCGGCCCGCCATCGGTGACCTCGTCGAGGTCTCCGTCGTCGAGGTCTCCGTCGTCGAGGTCACCGTCCCGCTCCTGGTCCAGCTCGACCTCGTCGACCACGGCGCCGCTGCCGTGCTCCTCGCCCCTGGTGAAGTCGAGGGAGCTGTCGGTGGGCTCCAGGGTCCTCCTGTGGTCGAGCGGTGGATCGACCACGGGGTCGGGAGGGGCGACGAGCGTCGAGCTGCGGCCCTCGGAATCTCCGATGCCGGGAGAGGGCTCGGGGTGGACATCGGGGTCGGCGGTGTGGTCGAAGGGTGAGGGAGGTGCGGCGATGGACGCCATGCGCGCCTCGGCGCTCGTCCTGGCCCGCGACGCCAGCTCAGCCAGGTCGAGGTCGAACAGCGACGCCACGGAGCTGCCTCCGGCCGACAGGCCCTGGAGCCCGGGAGCGGGCGCGAGTCGAGGAGAACCTTCGCCCGGTCCGCCCGGCGTCCCGCCGTCGGGTTCGGCAGCCACCTCGAGGTGGTCCTCGACGAGTGCCTCGACCCTGGGGACGTCGGGCTCGGCGGGCGCGACTCCCTCGTCGGCGGCAGGCTCGCCCGGCCCGTCGGCGCCCGTCGTGGCCTCGGCATCCGGCGTCGCCTCGCCACGTCCCTGGTCGGCCTGGTCGCCCTCAGGGGTGTCCGGCCGGTGCGGCGCGTCCTCGCCCGGCGCTCCCTCATCCAGCCCGGAGGGCACGACGACGCCCGCGGTCTCGGCCACCCGCGCCTCGGGGGCGCCGTTGCCCCACCGATCCGCGCCCGGAGGTTCGGCCTCCTCGTCGAGCGTGACGAGGTCGAACGGCGCCGCCGCCGCTTCGTCGGGGTGCCGCACCTCGGAGGACGGCAGGTCGTCGGAGGGCTCCTCCGGCGGCGCGGCCCAGAGGGACGGGGGCTCAGGAGCCTCCGCCTCGTCCACCGGCGCGGGGTCCGTCGGAGGCTCGTCGGCGGCCTGCACCTCGTCGGGCGCAGGAGCGCTGACCTCCGCCGCCTCGTCCTCGGGAGGGAGCTCGACCACCGGCACCTCGGCGGTCGGGGGGTCCTCGACCACTGCCACCTCGGCGGTGGGCGGATCCTCGACCTGGTCATGGACTTGGTCTGGGTCTGGGTCCTGGTCGTCGGAAGGTGCCTCGACCAGCGCGAGCACGGCCGGCGCCTCGTCCACCACGTCGGCCGCGCCGGGGACCCCGGAGCCCGCCTCCGGGCCCGCCTCGTCGGGCTCCGGTTCTGGTTCCTCGCCCGCGTCGGGTTTCTCGATTCGCACCTGCTCGGCCTCGGCCGACGCCTCGACCGGCTCATCCAGCGGAGGGTCGGGCAGCCGGTCGGCGGGGTCCTCGTCGGCCACGGCGGTGCCGCCCAGGCGCCTGTTCCAGCCGGCGGCCGGAGGTCCCTCGGGGGCGGCGGGCCGCGGGGCCGGCCGCAGGTCCTCGATCGAGTCGCGCTGCTCGGCGGCCCGACGCAGCCACGCGGCCACCTCGGCGATGCTCGGCTTGGGCCCTGCGTCGGTGTTGCCCTCGCCACCCTGGGGGCGCGATCCGTCGGTCATGACGGATGGCGGCTTTGGCCGCCGACGATTCGGCAGAAGGACGGTCGCATGGCAGGCTGTCCGGGGGCCAGAAAGGCCGCCCGGTGAAGCGTTGTGCCCGCGGCGAGGTGGACGGACGAGGTGACCACGGTCGACGAGAGCGTACAACCAGCAACAGCGCCCCTCAGCGATCCCGATCGGGCCGGCGTCGTTCGGACAGCCGCAGGGACCGTGGCCTGGGCGGCCGTCGGGCGCGCCGGCGACCCGGCGGCCCTGCTCCTGCCCGGGGCCGACGACCTGCTCGGCTGGCCGCCTGCCTTTGTGGCCGCATTGGTCGCCCAGGGCCTTCAGGTCGTCGGCGTGACCGCTCCACCGGGGCTGGCCGACGACGCCCTGGGCGTGGCTGACGCCGCGGCCGCCGCCCTGCTGGCGGCCGGGTGCGCCCGGGCCCACGTGGTCGGGGCCTCTCAGGGCGGGATCGTCGCCCAGGCCATGGCCGCCGCCCACCCGGCGCGGGTCGCCTCGCTCACCCTGCTCATGACACGCCGGCCGAGCGGGGCGTCGATCGAGGTGCCCGACGGCCTGCTCTCGGCGCTCGCCCCGACTCGGGGCGGCGAGCCGTTGCTCGACCGCACCAGGAAGGCGGTGGACGCCGTCGGGCGGCGCGCCAGGCCGCACCCCGGAGCGCTCCGGGCCCGGGCCTTCGCGGCCGAGGCCGAGGGCGCCGATCCCGTCACCGCCCTCCTCTCGTTCGCCACGGGCGAGGACCCGACCGTGCCGCCCCCGGTGGTCGACGTGCCGGTCGTCGTGCTCCACGCAGCCGACGACCCCCTGGTCCCGCTCGAGTCGGCCCGTCGGCTGGCCGAGGCGCTCGAGGGCGAGCTCGTCGTCCTGCCGGGCGGTGGCCACGACCTCCCCTGGGGCCGCGAGGCCGAGGTCGCCGGGCATGTCGGCTCCATGGCTGCGGCCGCCGTCTCCGAGCCGAAGCGGCGGCGGTCGGGGCGCTCCAGCGCCCGCACGAGTCGTCTTGTCACCGCCCTCGGCGTGCTCGGCATCCTCGCCATGGTGGCCGTCATCGCCGCCTCCACCATCGACGTGCCCTACTACGCCATCAGCCCAGGGTCCGTGCGCCGCACCAATGACCTCGTCGAGGTCCCGGCCGACCGACGCTTCCCGCCGAAGGGCGAGCTGCTCTTCGTCACGGTGGGGCTCGGGCGGCTCAAGGCCCTCGGCTGGGTGCTGGCCTCGCGGAACTCCGACGTCGAGGTCGTGCCCGAGCGGGCCGTCCTCGGGACCACGCCGAAGGACCAGTACCGCGAGCAGGTCACCCAGGAGATGGTCGACGCCAAGGAGACCGCGGCGGTGGTGGCGCTCAACCGCCTCTGCGAGCAGGTGGCCGAGACCGGGACCGGGGCGCGGGTCGAGCAGGTGGTCGACGGGTCGCCGGCGCTGGCCGCCGGGTTGGCCAGGGGCGACGTGGTCACGGCGGTGGACGGCAGGCCTGTCACGACGGCCGACGAGGCGCTTGTCATCCTGCGGGCCAAGCCGCCTGGTGCCTCGTTGACCCTCACCGCCGTCGGCCCCACCGACGGTGCGCCGCTCCGCACCACGACGGCCACCCTGGCCGCTCGGCAGGAGGATCCCGCCCGCTCGTTCCTCGGCGTCACCCTCCGCACCCGGCAGCGGGACTACACGCTGCCGTTCGAGGTCACGATCGACAGCGGCCGGGTGGGCGGCCCGTCGGCCGGCCTGGAGTTCGCCCTCTCCATCGTCGACCAGCTCACCCCCGGCGAGCTGACCGGCGGCCGGAAGGTGGCGGTCACGGGCACCATCGAGCTCGACGGGACGGTGGGCGCGGTGGGCGGGGTCCCGCAGAAGACGGTGACCGTGCGCCGGGCGGGCGCCAAGCTCTTCCTCGTCCCAAAGGCGCAGGTGGCCGAGGCCCAGACCAAGGCCGGAGACGGGATCGAGGTCGTGGGCGTCGACACCCTCGACGAGGCCATCGCCGCCCTTGGAGCCCGCGGAGGGGACATCTCGGGCATCCCGGGCTCTTGCCCCGGGCGCTGACCGCCCGGGCAGTACCTTTTCGTCACCTCACCCAACACCAGGGCCGGCCATGTCCCCTGCTGCTGCGCAGCTCCAATTCGGAGCCGAGTTCCTCGGCTTCCTCGCCGCCATCGCCGGCGTCGCCCTGTCCCTTCTGCGCGCCGCGCCTCGGCGCCTCCCGCCGATCGCCGCCATCGCCCTCGGCGTCCTCGCCGCGGTTGCCTTCGCCGCCGGGTCCCGCCTGGTCGAGGAGCGCACCAACCCGTTGGTGGCCGGCCCCCGCCTGGCCGCCGCCACGGTGCTCGCCATCGCCGTCCTCCGCTGGAAGGTCGAGACCAGGACGAAGGTGTTGCTGCTCGTCGGTGCCGTGGCCACGGCCCTCACCGTGCCCCTGGCCGCCCTCGAAGTGTTTGCCGGCGCCGACGTAGCGGTGGCCGTGGGCGGGCTCTTCATCGGCGCCGCCGTCCTCGACCTGGCCCGACGTTCGGTGGCGTCCCGCATCGCCGTCTCCGGTGGCCTCTCCCTCCTCGTCATCGTCCTGGTGCTGTCGGTCGCCCTCTCGGCCGTCGTCGACTCGAACCTGCGCAGTGAGGCCGTGAAGCGCCTCGACGACCGGGCCGGCGCCGAGGCGAAGGCCGTCACCGGCACCCTCGGCAACCTGGTCCGGGTGGCCGGGTCCGCCAAGGAGAGGGTGCGCCTCACGGTGGAGGCAGCTCCTGGGGGTTTCGCCGCCGCTGCGACACCCGGGGGCCGTCGGCCGAACCCCACGATCCAGGCGGCGCTCGAAGGCCTCATCGTCGATGGCGAGAAGGACCGGGGCTACCTCTTCGTCGACAACAACGATTCCATCGTCGGCAAGGCGGGGCCTCTGCTCCCTGAGCAGTCCGCCTTGTTGACGCTGGCCAGCAATCGGGTGATCGCTGACACCAGCTGCCAGGTCACACGCCAGGCGGACATCGTCGTGCTTGGCACGAGCGCGTACGCCGTGGTGGCGCTGTCCACGTGCACGGCGTTGGAGAAGCGCGACCTCGGCAGCTTCGTGGCCGTGCTCCAGCTGGACAACAGCGTCCTCATCGGCGCCCGGACCGAGGGTGAGCCCACCTCCCTCGCCCTGGTCGGCGAGAACGGCCCGGTCGCCCAGGCCGGTGAGAAGCCCGACGCGGCGGCGCTGCAGGTCCTGGCTAAGGGCGTCTTGGGGGACGGCCGTCCGCGGTCGGCCACAGTCGAGGGCCGCTTCCTGAGCGTGGCGCAGGTGCGAGAGGGAGCGGAGAACGGTCGGAGCCTCCACCTCGCACTGGTTGCGTCGTCGCCGACGACGTCGGTCTCCGAGACCCGCGACGGGTTGTTCCGGGCGTTGTTCATCATCGCCCTCCTGGGAACCCTGTTCGCCCTCCTCCTGGCTGCCGTCGTCGGCGAGCGCATCGGTGCCCGTCTGCGGGCGCTCACGGAGGCGGCCGCCGCTCTCGGCCGTGGGGATCCAGGTGTGCGCACCAACCTCACCGGTGACGACGAGGTCGGCACCCTCGGCGCCACGTTCGACGTCATGGCGTCGTCCATCGAGGAGAAGACCGAGGTGGAGGGCCGACTGCGAGGTCGCCTCGAGGCGGTCGTCGGCGGGATGGGTGAGGCCCTGGTGGCCACGGACGCCCAGGCCCGCATCACCGACTTCAACCGGTCGGCCGAGGATCTGGTCGGCATCTCTGCCGCAACCTCACGAGGACGCCAGGTCAACGAGGTCATCTCCCTGGTGGCCGACGACGGCGAAGACCTGGCCACGAGGCTGAAGCAGCCATCGAGGGAACAGTGGTCCAGAAGTGCCACGCTCACCCCGCTCGACGGGCCCCCCGTGTCCGTCGCTGCGACCGGCACCCAGCTGCGGGATCCGGACGGCGCACCGGCCGGCGGCGTGTTCGTGCTGCGCGACCTGTCGAACGAGCGCGAGGTCGAGCGGATGAAGACCGAGTTCCTCTCCCGGATCGGCCACGAGCTGCGGACGCCCCTGACCGGGGTGCTGGGGTACTCCGAGATGCTGCTCCGCCGGGACTGGCCCCCCGAGCGATCCCGCCAGATGCTCGAGGAGGTCAACAGCTCGGGCCATCGGCTCGAGCGGATCGTCCAGCTGCTCGAGTTCTTCGCAGCGGCCGCCGCCGGTCGGACCCTCCTCCGGCTTGAACCTGTCGACCTTCGCAGCGTCGTCGACGAGGTGGTCAGGACGTGGGAGCCCAGGGTGCAGCCTCCCCTGGCGCTGTCCAAGAAGGTCGCCCGCGGCCTGCCCACGGTGATGGGCGACCCCCGCTGGCTGCGGCTGGCCCTCAGCGAGCTGGTGGACAACGCCATCAAGTTCTCTCCGGTCGGCGGACGGGTCGTGATCACCGCCCACCGCACCGAGGACGGACAGGTCGATCTGGCCGTCAGCGACCAGGGAGTCGGCATGACCCCGAGCGAGTACGAACGGGCCTTCACCGACTTTGATCAGGGCGATACCTCCGATACGCGACGATACGGCGGGCTGGGGTTGGGCCTCCCGCTTGTCCTTCGCGTCGCGGCGGGGCACGGTGGTGACGTGCTCTGCGCGACCACACCCGGCCGAGGCACCCGGCTCTCGATGTTGCTGCCTTGCCGATGAGCGGCGGGACCGTGCGCGCGACCCGGCGGCGGGGGGCTGCCCTTGTCCTGGTGACGGCGTCTCTCCTCTCGCTGCTGTCCGCCTGCAGCAAGGCGAAGGTCGGGGCCGAGGGCCGTCTGGACCCGGGCGGCCGGGTCATCCTGACCAGGGACGACAGGCCGACGACGGTGGAAGGATCACGCTCGCTCGAGGGCGGCGACAAGGTCGAGGTGACCGATGGCTCAGCCAGGATCGAGCTTCCCGGCGGAGACGTGCTCGAGCTGGGGCCGAGCTCGGTCCTGGTCCTGGCTGGGGGTCCTGAGCTGCGCAGCGGGAACCTGCTGGTCACCACCAGCGGCATCCGGACCGTGCGGGCCGCTGGCAACCAGGTCGACGCCGTCGGCGCGATCCGCATCGGAGTCGGCCTTGCCGTGCGCGTCGTGGCCTACGGCGGCCACGCTCTGATCCGCAGCGGCGGCAAGACCCTCGACGTGCCTGCCCTCCGGGAGGCCTCGATCCCGGTTGTCGGCGTGCTCCCCGGGCTTGGCCCGCTGGCCATCGACCAGGGCGATACCTGGGATCGCCGATTCCTCGGCGAGG
>JBKJUI010000409.1:0-16553 GCA_046590775.1 Acidimicrobiales bacterium | reverse complement strand
CAGGCCGATGACGGCGAGGACGGCCAGCACCGCGGCGATGGCCGCGGCGGCGATCACCAGCCCCGACGGCAGCTTGTGCTGGGGGTCGTCCTCGATGTCCGCCAGCACGCCGTCGACCACGGTGGCGCTGCCGGTTGACGCCGTCGAGGCCACCACGATCGTGGCCGTCGACGGCGCTGTCGCATCACGCGGCTCGGGGACGGGCACGACCCGCCGGCGAGGCCCGGGCGAGAGGGGCCCGGACGTGCCTCCGAGGCCGGCCTTGCGGGCCGCCTTCAGGACCCGGTGGGCCTCGTTCACCTCCTCGAAGCGGACCCGGACGGTCTCCTGCTCGTCGATGTCGGCGCCCAGCCAGCGATCGGGGTGGGCGCGGGACGCCAGGCGCCGGTGCGCGGCATCGACCCGCTCTGGTTCCGCGCCGACGGGGAGCCCGAGCACGTCGTAGGCCTCGTCCTCGGTCAGCTGGATCGCTCCCGCATCTCGGCGGAGCAGTGTACGGACGAGCCGGCCGCCTCCGGAGGCCAGGCCCAGCCGGCCGGCTCCGGAGGCCAGGCCGAGCCGGCCGGCTCCGGAGGCCAGGCCCAGCCCGCCGGCTCCGGAGGCCAGGCCCAGCCGGCCGGTGCGGCCGCCCCCTGCCGGTTCGGGGTCGTCGGGATCTGCGACGCTGCGGGCCATGCGCCACATCGCCACGGGAACCAGGCTGGTCGGCTGGGCCATCGTGGCTGGGCTGGGCCTCCTCGCCATGACGCGCCTCGTGGCGTGGGATGTCCGCTCCCCGGCGCTGCTGGGGCTCCACGGCCTCGGGCCGTTCCCCTACCTGCTGGCCATCCCGGTGGCGGTCGTCGCCCTCGCCCGTCGCCACGTGCGGCTCGGCCTGGTGGCCGTGGCCGTCGCCGGGGTCGTCCTCCCCACCGGCCTCCCCGAGGTGGCCGCCCGCACAGATCTCTCGGCCGCGGCCCGCACCGCCCCCCGCCTGCGGATCCTCAGCTGGAACCTCTACCAGGGCAACACCTTCGCCACGTCCATCGACCGGGTCGTGCGCGAGGCCGACGCCGACATCGTCGTCCTCCAGGAGGTCTCGGCCACGAACAGCCCGGCCCTGCGGCAGTCGGCGGCCCTGGCCGCGTATCCCCACTCGTTCACCACCCCGCAGCCCTCAGCGTTCGGGTCCGGCATCTGGAGCCGGGTGCCCCTCCAGGACGCCGCCGAGTTCGACGTCGCCGGCCTGCCGATGACCCGAGCGGTGGCCCTCACCGAGGCCGGGCCGGTGCGCCTGGTGAACGTCCACACGCTGTCGCCGGTGGGCAAGGACGGGCTCGACCTGTGGCCCCGCCAGCTGCGCTTCCTCGGCGAGGAGGCCAGGCGGCCCGGGCCGCCGATCCTGCTGGCCGGGGACTTCAACGCCACCTGGGGCCACCGCCCGTTCCGGGACCTGCTCGCCACCGGGCTCGAGGACGCCGCCGCGGCACGCGGCGAGCCGTGGTCGCCCACCTGGCCGGCCACGGGTGGGCCGCTGCCGCGTCCGGCGCTCCGCCTCGACCACATCCTGACCGGGCCCGGTCTGGTCGCCACCTCGTTCGCCACCGGCGACGGCGCCGGCAGCGACCACCGCTGGATCGTGGCCGATGTGGCCGTGCGCAGCAGCCAGCCGGGCTAGCTGTTCCACCCTCGTCTCGGGCGCACGATCGTGGCCCACTGCAGGAACACAGGGCGGCCGGTCTTCGTTGTCACACCCAGAGGGAGGATGGAGCCCATGGACATCGACCGCACCGAGCAGCTGACCCTGTTGGCCGACGACGCGGTGGACGGCAGGCGCCGGGTCGCGTGGCGGCTCGACGAGGCCACCCGGAACCGTGGCCGTCAAGGCGTGGCCGCAGCCCGCCGTGCCCTCGCTGAAGCCGCGGCCCGCCGGGCCCAGGCCACGACAGCCGAGGACGACCACAGCTTCGCCGCCTGACCGGTTGTCGGCGGCCGCAGGTCCGGCGTCACGGTGCCGTGCCATGATGTCGACAGTGGTACGACGGTGCTCTTCGGTGCTTTTCGTCATCCTCTCGTTGCTGCTGCTCGCAACGGGGTGCCCACGGCAAACCGGCGGCACGGGGCCCGAGCCGGCGGTGGGCGGGGTTGGGCGGGTCCACAAGGTGGTGGACGGCGACACGCTCGACGTCGTCCTGGCCAGCCGCACCGAGCGGGTGCGGCTCCTCGGGATCGACACCCCCGAGTCGGTGAAGCCCGAGACGCCCGTGCAGTGCTTCGCCAAGGAGGCGGCCACACGGCTGGCTGCACTGCTCCCCGTCGACACCCCCGTCCGGCTGGTGCGCGACGTCGAGGAGCGCGACCGCTTCGGTCGCCTCCTGGCCTACGTGTACCGCCAGCCCGACGGGCTCTTCGTCAACCTCGACCTGGTGCGGGGCGGCTACGCCCAGGTCCTCACGTACCCGCCGAACGTCGCCCACGCGCCCGAGCTCGAGCGGGCGGCGCGAGAGGCACGGCGGGGCACCCGCGGGCTCTGGGGGTCGTGCCCGGCCGCCGGTAGCCTGCCTCCGTGACCGAGCCCCTCCCGTCACCGGCCAGCCCGCTCGCCGAGCGGCTCGGTCACCGACCGGGCTCGGCCGTGCTCGTCCTCACCGCTGACGACCTCGGCACCAGCCAGGCCGCCACCGCCGGCGCCTACGACGCACTGCGCCGGGGCCTCGCCTCCAGCGCCGGTCTCTCGGTGCCGTGCCCGTGGGCCAGGGCGGCCGCCGGCGGGTACCGGGGCGAGGACGTGGGCGTTCACCTCGTGGTCAACGCCGAGCTGGATGCCGTCCGCTGGGGGCCGATCACCCACGCCCCGTCCCTGCTCGACGGCGACGGAGGGTTCCCGCGCACGGTCGAGGACCTGTGGGACCACGCCGACGTCGACGAGGTCCGGCGCGAGGTGCGGGCCCAGCTCGAGCGGGCCGTGCTGTGGGGCTTCGACGTCACCCACCTGTCCGTTCACCTCGACGCCCTTCTGCTCCGCCCGGAGTTCTTCGACGTCGTGCTCGAGCTGGCCGTCGACGAGCGGCTCCCGCTGCGCCTCCCCCCCGACCACCAGCTGGCCGGCGCCGGCTTCCCGCTCCGCCAGCTGTGCGCCGAGGAGCGGGTCGTGGTCCCCGACCGGGTGCTTCGCTCCAGGCCGAGCCGCCCGGCCCGGGTCATGCTCGAGCGCTTCCTCATGGAGCCGCCGCCAGGCATCACCGAGCTCGTGGTCCGTCCCGCCCTCGACACCCCCGAGCTTCGGGCCATGGGCCCCGGCTGGGCCGAGAGGGTCGACGACCATGACCTCGTCACCACCGACGCCGCCGTCGCTGGGCTCCTGGCTCGCGCCGGCGTCGTCGTCACCGGCTACCGGGCGCTGCGCGAGGCGATGCGGTCGTGACCCCTGGTGGGTGGAGCGCTCCTGCCCGAGCGCCCCACCCATCTCAGGGGTTGCCGCACCCCCGGGGGGAGTGGAGGTGCGACGCGGCCGGCGGCAGATGCCAGGGGAGCGCTCCGCTCGCCGTCCGTCGAGGGCAACCCTACGGACAAGGTGTTTCGGGCCGGTTGCCGACATGGGAACGTTCAGGGTCCCGCCGGCGGCACCGGCCGCTCGGGCCTATTGCTTGACGAGCCCGTACCCCACGGCCTGGTTGGCCGAGGCCACGACGCCCGGAGCCTGCTCGACGGTGATGGCCAGGGCGTCGGTCGACTGCGGCGCCCAGAAGGTGACGACGTCGACGTCCTTGCCCAGCACCCCGACCGACAGCTTCTGCCCGCCGGCCACCGCCCACAGCTGGTAGGTGCGCCCGTCGGGCAGGACCGGGGCCCCGGCGTCGATGAGGTAGCCCGTGCCGTCGGCCAGGACCACGGCGTCGGCCAGCGGGGCGCGGTCGGGCGTCACCAGGTGCACGGAGCGGGCACCGCCGGCCAGGGCGGCGGCCGATGCCTCCCGCAGGAGGCGGGACCTGGAGGCGTCCTTGGTGAGGGAGGCAGCCACCTTCTCGATCTGGGCGTCCTGGTCGCGCAGGGCGGCCTGGATCTGGACGCCGCCGACAGCCCCGACTCCGGCGAGGAGGGTGGCCGCAACCGCAACCGAGGCGATGCCGACCCCCCGACGGCGGCGGCTGCCGGTGCTGCGGGCCGCCATCCGCCCGGCCAGCCCGAGCTCGGGGGCGGCGGCGGCCGGCGGAGCGTCGTCGAGGGAAGCCGCCACCCGCTCCCAAAGTCCGTCAGGAGCTGGCGCACCGGCGTAGGCCAGCAGGGACGCGACCTCACGGTGCTCCTGCACCTCGTCACGGCACCGGGGGCACGTGGCCAGGTGCACCTCGATGGAGGTGGCCTCGTCGAGGTCGACGGCGTCGAGGGCGAAGGCGCCGAGGAGCTCTTGGATCTCGCTGTGGGGCATCGTGCGGCTCACGGGGCACCGATCCCGGCTGCGGTGAGCTCGCCCCGCATGCGCTTCAGGCCTGATCGGATGCGTGACTTCACTGTGCCCTCCGGGGCGTCGAGGAGCTCGGCTACCTCACGGTAGGAATGGCCGCCGAAGTAGGCGAGCTCGATGGCCTTGCGCTCGTCCTTCGGGAGCCCGGCCACGGCCTCCTTCACGTGGTCGGCCACGGCCAGGTCCCACACCTCGTGCTCGATGTCGTAGCCCGCCTCGGCGGTGCTCCTGGCGTCCTTCTCCTCGCGACGCCGGCGGGAGATGTCCGAGCGGAGCAGGTCGACCGACCGGCCGTGGGACTGGGCCAGGAGGAACGAGCGCAGCGTTCCCCGGTCGGGGTCGAAGCGGTCGGGGGCGTTCCACAGCCGGAGGAAGATCTCCTGGACGACCTCCTCGGCGAGCGCATCGTCGCCCAGCACCCGGCGGGAGAGGCCGTGCACAGCGCCGGAGTGGCGGCGGAACGCCTCGGCCAGTGCATCCTGGCGCCAGCGGCCGATGGCCACCACGAGGGCCGCATCGCCCATGTCCCGCAAGATCGTGCTCGGCATCACTGCCTCTACGGTGCCCACCCCCTCGATGGATGACCTTGTCCGACGTTTGGCCACCGGCCCCCATCCGCCTTCCCGCCGGCTCCGTAGAGTGCAACAGATGACTGCTCCGAACCTTCTCCGATCCGTGGCCGCCGCCGGCCTGCTCGCCCTCGCCCTGGCTGCGTGCGGCGGCGACGAGGGCAGCGGCTCGACGACCGTCTCCACCGCCAAGGGGGCCACCGGAGCGACCGTCGACAAGATCGACGTGAAGGACTTCAGGTTCAACCCCGAGTCGACGACGGTGAAGACCGGGACGGCCGTCACCTGGACGTTCTCGGACAGCTCCGACCACAACGTGGAGTCGGTCGGTACCTCGGAGCTCAAGAAGAGCCCGGACCTGGCGGACGGCAAGACCTACCAGTTCACGTTCACGAAGGCGGGCACCGTCGAATACCGCTGCGGCATCCACAACTCGATGACCGGCACCATCGTCGTCACCTGAGTCCGCCCCCCCATCCAGGAGAAGCCAATGACTCTCGACTTCGACGTCGACCGCTTCAACGAGGCCGTCGACGAGAACACCGAGCAGCACCACGAAGCGATGCGCACCATCGACACCGACATCCGCGACCTGCACGCCGAGACCCGCAAGTCCCTCGGCGGGGCCAGCCGTCGCGACTTCCTCATCCGCTCGGCCCTCGCCACCACCGCCGTCACGGTGGGCAGCCAGCTCCTGCCGATGGGTCGCCTGTTCACCGGCGTGGCCGGTGCCCAGGCGCTGACCGACGCCGACATCGCCGCCTTCGCCGCCTCGGTCGAGTACACGGCCGTGGCCGCCTACACCGCCGCCGCCGGAACCGGCAAGGTGACCACCAAGGCCATCGCCGACGCGGCGACGTCGTTCTCCACCCAGCACAAGGCCCACGGCGACGCCTTCGCCGGCGCCTCGGGCGGCAAGATCGCCAAGGACACCCCGAACAAGACGCTGCTGGACGCCCTCAGCACCCAGCTGGGCCAGGCCGCCACCGAGATGGACATCGTGAAGCTGGCGTATTCGGTCGAGAACGCCGCCGCCGCCACCTACCAGTTCGCCATGGGCGCCCTGAAGGACGTGGGCGCTCAGAAGCTGGCCGCGTCCATCCTGCCCATCGAGGCCGGCCACGCCGCCGTCCTCGGCCAGATCCTCTACATGGGCGACCCGGCCAAGGACAAGACGTGGCTCCCCAGCTTCCAGACCGAAGCCGGCTTCGTCGACCCCGGCAAGAACCCCATCAAGTGACCGGACGAGGAACTGACATGGACCTGAGCAACGACGCCGTGCGCCGCGCCCTTCGTGACATCGACGCCCAGCACCGCAGCGAGCTGGCTCCCACGGCCGACACCATCGACCGCCTCTACCAGGAGGAGGCCTCGACGGCCACGAAGTGGGACGTCATCACCGGCGGCGCCAACCGGGCCAAGCTCCTGCGGATCGGCGGCGTCGCCGTGCTCACGAGCGCCGTGCTCGCCGCCTGCGGGGACAACAGCGACCCGGCCGCCACCTCGGCGACGACCGCAGCGCCTCCCGGCGCCACCACCACGCTCGCCGGCGGGAGCCGGGTCGACGCCGGTGACCTCAACGTCTTCAAGTTCGCCGCCAGCCTCGAGAACCTGGCCGTGGCGGCCTACGACATGGGGACCCCGCTGATCAAGACACCGGCGCTCCTGGCTGCGGCCAAGCTCTTCCAGAGCCACCACAAAGAGCACGCCATGCTGTTCAACAGCCAGCTCACGGCCAACGGCCAGAAGGCGTACACCGAGCCCAACGCTGCCGTCCTGGCGTCGTTGAAGCCGCAGATCGACGCCCTCAAGACCGAGCCCGACGTCCTCAAGTTCGCCCAGGGCCTGGAGCTGGCGGCGGCGTCGACCTACTTCTCCACCGTCGGCCTGCTGAAGGGCGAGAAGCTCGCCTACACGGCGATGACCATCGGCGGCACCGAGTACCGGCACGCCGCCCTGCTGGCCCTGGTCAACGACATGCCCATCGAGTCGACCACGTCGGGCTTCCTCACCGTCAAAGAGGCGATCGCTCCGCAGGGAGTCTGATCCGCCGTTCGTCTCGCTAAAACTCGGTCTGGGACCGCAGCTGCTTCTGCAGCTCCTTGTACTCCGGGGCGTTGGTGAGCGGCATCAGCTGCATCAGCTTCTGCATCACGCCGGTGACCTTGATCCGACCCTGCATGAAGGCAGCGTTCGGGTCGAGCTCGCCCTTGGCGATCTTCATCGCGTCCTCGTAGGACTGGGTGAGCGTCACCTCCGACTCGGGGTTCTCCCCCAGGTCGCACTCCAGCAGCTTCCCGTTCTCCAGGACCCAGTAGTACTGCACGTCCCCTTCGGGGGCGCCCTTCACGACGTACTGCATCTTCGCCGTGGCGCCGGGGCGCTCAGGCTGGTCCTCGCCCAGCTTCTTCTGCAGGTCCATGTACTCCTTGGACAAGAACTTGACCATCGGTCCCCCTCGTCTGTGCGCGCGATCGGACACCGATCCTCCCACAGCGCCGATCCCGGCGAAGAGGTCGTCCTCGGGGAGCTCGGCGGCCACGGTGGACCCGGCCAGCACCCAGTCGTCGTAGGGGTGGACCGTGCGGGCGACGTCCCACGGGAGCCCGAACCAGAACGGGCTGGTGGGGTCGACCTGGGTGGCATGGGCGACGAGGGCGTCACGGCGGACGTCCTCGAAGCCGTGGATGGCCACCGCGGTGGTGATCTTCTCGTCCTGGCTCGGCCGCTCGAGCCAGTCGGCGGGGTACGGCGACTCGAGGCCCAGCTCCAGGAACTTCTCGTGCATGCCGACGATGCGGGCCCGCGACCAGACCGACCAGTAGACCTTGGCCACCTGCCAGGGAGGGCCGCACTCGGCGTACTGGCCCTCGTCGGCGGCGGCGTCGACGGCGACCATCGTCACCTCGTGCACCCGCAGGTGATCAGGGTGCGGGTAGCCCTGCTGGTCGTCGCCGTAGGTGAGCACCACCTGCGGCCGGGAGCGGCGCAGGATCCCCACCAGGCGGCCCACGGCCTCCTCGAGGGGGGCGTTGGCGAAGTTGTCGGCCCGGGCGTTGGCCTCGGTGTCGGGCATGCCGGAGTCCCGGTAGCCCAGCATCACGACCTCGTCGTAGCCGATGATGCGGCACGCCTCGGCCAGCTCGTCCATCCGCACCTCGTGGAGCCGCTCGGCTACCTCGGGCCGCTCCATCGCCGGGTTCAGGATCGACCCCTCCTCGCCGCCGGTGCAGCACACGAGGACGCAGTGGACCCCGGCCTCTGAGTAGCGGGCCACGGTGCCGGCGCCCTTCGACGACTCGTCGTCGGGGTGAGCGTGCACCGCGAGCAGGCAGGGGCGCTCATCCATGGCGGTCATTCTGGCTCGCCCCGGCGAGCAGCATCCCCGAGGCGCCAGCGGGCGGACAGGACCGTGGTGAGGAAGAAGGCGAGGAGGCCGAGGAGAGGGGCGAGCCGCAGGCCGCTGCGCACGAGGGGGCGCTGCAGGCCGACCTCAGGCTCGGTGGCCTTGGCCCACAGGTACAACGGCGCGGCGATCATCCCGATCAGGGCGAAGCCCACCAGCACCCCGGCCAGCAGGCCGAAGCCGATGGCCTGCGCCCATGGGCGCCCATGCCGTGCCGCTTCGGGAGGCGCCATCCCTGACGGGGTGGGCGAGGCCATCGGTCCAGGGTAGGCGTGCCATGCTGATCTCCTGCATGCAGGCAACCAGAGCCGGGCTGGCCGCCTTGGCCCTCCTCGCCGGCTGTGGCGGGAGCGGCGGCGGCCTCGCGTCCAAGGCCCGCGAGGCCGGGCGACAGCGGGCGAGACAGGCCAGCGAGGCGGCGAGGGAGGCAGGGCTTCCCGAGGAGGTGGCCGACCTGATCGGCGACGCAGCCGGTGCCGTCGGCCAGACCTTCACCGTGACCTACGAGACGGGCGAGGGGGGACGGGCCACGCTGGCGCAGGCGCCGCCGCGCCGACGCTTCGACCTCAGCCTCCCGGGTGGTGCGACCCGGGCCACGCTCGTCAACGAGGACGGGTCGTTCGCCTGTGAGCAGCGGGCGGGCACTTGGACCTGCCTGCCATCGAAGGACCCGCCCCCCGACGTGGGCTCCTTCGCCGCCACCGACCTGGAGCGGACGATCAGCTCGCTCTCCGCCTCCCGGGCCACCTTCGACGTGCGCATCGAGCGCCGCCAGGTCGCCGGCGTCGATGCCCGGTGCCTGGTCACCGAGCGGAAGGCGTCGGCCGCCGCCGACCCGGCCCTCGGCGAGCGCGGCGTCCTCTGCATCGCCCCGTCCGGAGCCGTCGTCGTCCTCGACCAGCCCGGCCAGGCCCTCGCCGCCCTGGCCTATCGCGACGACGCCGACGAGGCGACCTTCGCCCTCCCCGCCCCGGTGGCCCCGACCACGACCGGCTCCCCGCCCCCCACCACCCGCTGACCCGTGGAGACGGTGACGACGAGGGAGCTGAACCGGTGGACCTTGGCCCGCCAGCACCTGCTGGGTCGGGCGACGCTGAACCCGGCCGCAGCCGTCGAGGCACTGGCCGGGATGCAGGCGCAGTCGCCGAGCGCGCCGTACGTCGGCCTCTGGTCGCGCCTCGAGGGCTTCGAGGTGGCCCACCTGGAGGAGGCGCTCCTGGCCGGCACGGTGGTGAAGACCACGGTGATGCGCGGCACCCTGCACCTGATCGCCGTGTCCCGGCTGGCGGCCTTCCGGGGGGCCACGGGCAGCGGCTACTACGACACCACCCGACGGATGATGGCCGAGCTCGGCCTCGACCTCGACGCCATCCGGGCCCACGTGCGCGCCCAGGTCGAGCAGGGGCCCCGTTCGCGCACCGAGGTCTACCGCCTGGTCGCCGAGCAGGTGCCCGAGCCCCACCCGTCCTGGCTCCACGACCGGCCGAGCGCCGTCGCCGCCCTCTCGGTGACGACGGACCTCGTGAACGCCCCCGAGGACGCCCTCTTCGGCGCGGTCGGCAAGAGCCGCTACCGGGTGCTCCCGACCGGGGCCCCGCCGCCGCTCGACGCCCACCGCCAGGTGGCCGGCGACTACCTGGCCGCCTACGGGCCGGCCACCACGGCCGACCTCGCCGCCTGGAGCGGGCGGCCGGTCCGGGGCTTCGCCGAGGCCCTGGCCTCCCTCGACCTGGTCCGCTTCCGTTCCGAGGACGGCCGCACCCTCCTCGACCTGGCCGACGCCCCGAGGCCCGACCCCGACGTTCCGGCGCCCGTGCGCTTCCTGCCCACGTGGGACAGCATCCTGCTCGCCCACGCCCGGCGTGAGCGGATCCTGGCTTCCGAGCACCGCAAGCTGGTCATCGCCTCCAACGGGGACGTGGCCCCCACGTTCCTGGTGGACGGCGTCGTGGCCGGCACCTGGGACGTCCCCCGCCGGGGCCCGGCCGAGCTGGCCCTGCGAGCCCTCCGCCCCCTTGCGGCTCGGGACAGGCGGGCCGTGGCCGACGAGGGTCGGCGGCTCCTCGGCTGGCTCCGACCCGGAGCCTCCGACCTCCGGGTCGGTTGGGTCGATCCCGGCTGAGCGCTACCCGTGCTCGGGAGGGCCGTCCTCGGGCGGGCGCCGGGTGAACCGGGCCACGGCCTCGACGTGGCTGGTGTGGGGGAACAGGTCGAGGACCCGCACCCGCTCGAGGTCGTAGCCGTGACCGGTGAGCAGACGGGTGTCGCGGCCGAGGGCGGCGGGATCGCAGCTCACGAGCACCATGGTCGGCGCTCCGCCGGCGGCGAGGGCAACCGCGGCCTCAGGTCCCAGGCCGCTCCGCGCCGGGTCGGCGATCACGGCCACCGGCTCCTCGTCGGTCGACCAGGCGCTGACATGGCCATCCAGCACCTCGGCGTCGAAGCCCTTCAGGTTGTGGAGGGCGTCGGCCACCGCCGTCCGGCCCGACTCGACCAGCTCGAGGCGCAGGCCCTTGTGGCGGTCGGCGAGGACGGCGGCGATGACGCCGACGCCGGCGTAGGCGTCGACGAGCAGGCCGCCGTCGTCGAGGTCGTGCCCGAGAGCCCGGTCCACCGCGTCGACCAGCACCGCGGCGGCCTCGGGGCCTGACTGGAAGAACGACCGGGCAGAGACGCGGAACTTGCGGCCGTGCACGACCTCGGTGACGGCGCCGTCGCGGTGGGCCAGGGCATGGGCGGGGATCACCTTCACCCCGCTCGGGACCACGGCGCCGGCCCCGACGCGGGGCGCCGGGATGCACACCACCTGGCCGGTGGCCACCGACGCCCGGATCAGCACCTCCTTCGCCCCCGGGAAGCGTCCCTCGGCCAGCACCCGCTGCACGAGCGGGTGGGCGATGACGCACCCGGGGATGGCCACGTGGTCGGAGCCCGACCGGCGGTGCAGGCCGGGGACGCCGGCTGAATCGACCGTCGCCCGCACCGTGGTGCGGTAGCCGTCGGGGGCCACCCCGTGGACCGCGTCGAGGACGGGCGGCTCGGCGATCCGGCCGATCCGCCGGAGGGCGTCGAGCACGATCGCCCGCTTCACCTCGCGCTGGCCGGCTAGGTCGGCGTGCTGGAGGTCACAGCCGCCGCAGCCCTCGAAGAAGTGGGCGCAGGGCGGCACGGCCCGGTGAGGTGCCGCCTCGAGGACCTCGACGGCGGCGGCGCGAAGGAAGTCCCGCTTCACCTCGCGCACCTCGGCCACGACCCGCTCGCCGGGCAGGGCCCCGGCCACGAAGACGACCCGACCATCCTCGTGGCGGGCCAGGGCGTCGCCGCCGGCGGCGACGCCCGTGGTGTCGAGGGTCAGGAGCTGGCCGGCGGTCACGACCCTGAGGCTACGGTCCGCGGGTGATGACGCCTATCGAGCAGGTCAACGCCTACGTGCGGGAGGCAGCCGAGCTGCTCGAGCTCCCAGACGACCTCCTGGCCGTGCTCTCCACCTCTTACCGCGAGGTGTCGGTGCAGGTGCCGGTGCGCCTCGACCGCGGCCACCTCGCCGTCTACCGGGGCTACCGCGTGCAGCACAACGGGGCCAGGGGCCCCTACAAGGGCGGCATCCGCTACCACCCCGACGCGGACATCGACGAGGTCCGGGCGCTGGCCTCGCTGATGACGTGGAAGACGGCGCTGATGGGTCTGCCCTTCGGTGGGGCCAAGGGAGGCGTGCAGTGCGACCCTCACGAGCTCAGCACCCGCGAGCTCGAGGCGCTCACCCGGCGCTTCACCAACGCCATCGGTCACGTCATCGGCGTGCAGCGCGACATCCCGGCTCCCGACGTCGGCACCAACGCCCAGACGATGGCCTGGATGATGGACGCCTACTCGGGCCGCTTCGGCCACGCTCCGGCCATCGTCACGGGCAAGCCGATCGGCCTGGGCGGGGCACCCGGCCGGGAGGCGGCCACCGGGCGGGGCGTCGTCTACTGCCTGGGGGCCGCCTGCCGACGCTTCGGGATCGACCTCTCGAAGCTCACCGTCGCCCTGCAGGGCTTCGGCAACGTCGGGTCGTGGGCCGCTCGCGAGCTGGTGAGCTGCGGCGCCAGGGTGGTGGCCGTCTCCGACGTCAGCGGCGGGCTGCACGACGAGAGGGGCCTCGACCTGGTGGCCCTGCTCGAGCGCGCCGACCGACGGGAGCCGCTCGCCGCCGCCGCGGGGCACCTCGGTGACGCCACCACCAACGAGGAGCTGCTCGAGCTCGACGTCGACGTGCTGATCCCGGCCGCCCTCGGGGGCGTCCTGCACGAGGGGAACGCCCGGTCGGTGCAGGCCTCGATCATCGTCGAGGCCGCCAACAACCCCACGACCCCCGAGGCCGACAAGCTCCTTCAGGACGCCGGGGTGCGGATCCTGCCCGACGTCCTGGCCAACGCCGGCGGCGTCACCGGCTCCTACTTCGAGTGGGCCCAGGACATCCAGGTGTTCCAGTGGAAGGAGGAGCGCTTCAACCTCGAGCTGCGCGAGGTCATGGAGCGCGCCTTCGCCGAGACGGCCACCTTCGCCGAGCAGCGGCAGGTCAGCCTCCGGATCGCCGCCTTCGCCATCGGCATGGAGCGGGTGGCCGAGGCGTCGCAGCTCCGCGGCTACGTGTAGCCCGCGCATGTGTGCCCACTTCTGGTCCCCAGGCAGGGCAGAAGTGGGCAGGCGCGGAGGGGATCGGCGTCATGAGGGCGATGCCGGCTCGTCGGCGTCGTCCACGGGGTCGACGTCGTCCAGGACGCTGGCCTCGATCGCCGACGGCGACCCCTCAGGGGCGGGCTGCTCGAGGTGCTTCTTCTTCTTGGCCTTCGGCCGGGGCCGGCCGGTGGCCTCGATCACGCGCTCGATGGAGCGCTCCAGGTCCTCGGCGGTGACGACGTCGTTCAGGGCGATGCGGATCGAAGCCAGCTCGCGAGCCAGGTACTCGGTGTCCTGCTGGGTGCGCCGGGCCTCGTCGCGGTCGCGCTCGAGCGCCTCACGGTCGCGATCCTCCTGGCGGTTCTGGGCCAGGAGGATGAGCGGTGCGGCGTAGGACGCCTGCATCGAGAGCGCCAGGGTGAGGAGGATGAAGGGGTACTTGTCGAAGGGCTGGAAGGCCACGTTGAAGGCGATCCACAGGATGATGACGATCGTCTGGATGATGAGGTACTTGGCCGTGCCCAGGTAGCGGGCGACGCTCTCGGCGAAGCGCCCGAAGGTGTCGGGCGAGAAGGGCGCGGGGATGCGCCTCGGCTCAGCCGCCGCCGGCGTGGCCAGCCGCTGCGTCGGGTCCTGGCGGCGGGCCACTTGGGGGCCTCCGCGGCGGTCGGGCACCGGTCATCGGCGCCGCCACCCGACCGGGAGGATGCGGTCCAGCACGTCGTCGACGGTGACGGCGCCGAGCAGACGCCCGGCCCGGTCGACGACCGGGAGCGCCAGGCCGTCGTAGGCGGCCAGCCGTCGGGCCACCTCCTCCTCGGCGGCTTCGGGGGCCACCGGGTCGGGGGCGTCGTCGTCGAGGACCCGCACGATCGGCTCGCCCGGCGGCACCCGCAGCAGCCGCTGGAAGCCGACCATGCCGAGATAGCGGCCGGTGGGCGCCTCGGTCGGGGGCTCGGTGACGAAGACGTTGGCGGCCAGCACCTGGGGCAGGTCGAACTCGCGCAGCCGGGCGAGCGCCTCGCCCACGGTCACGTCCGGCCGCAGGATCAGGGGCTCAGGCGTCATCAGGCCGCCGGCCGACCGGGAGTCGTAGGAGAGGAGGCGGCGCAGGTCGTCGGCCTGCTCCTCGTCCTCCATGGCCCCGAGGACCTCCTCGCGGTTCGCGTCGGTCATCTCGGCCAGGAGGTCGGCGGCGTCGTCGGCCTCCATCTCGCTGAGCACCACGGCCACCCGTTCGATGCCGAGGTCCTGGATGAGCCGGATCTGCTCGTCCTCCGGCAGCTCCTCGAGCAGGTCGGCCAGCTCCGGGTCCTCCATCGCCTCGGCCAGCTGGCGGCGCTGGGCCAGCGGGAGTCGGACGACCCGCGATGCCACCTCGGACGGGTGGAGGTCGCGCAGCGCCGCCACCTGGCGGTCGACCTGCCGACCGGTGTCGAACAGGGCCGGCAGCTCCTTCCAGGTGACGGTCCGACCCACCCGCCGTCGGCGCAGGACGCCGGCGGTGCCGAGGGCGATGTCCTGCACCTGCCAGGCCCGCGAGCCGAGCGGCGTGGGGATGATCGAGAGGTCGGTGACCACCTCGCCGTCCGCCCGGCGGCCGACGATGTCGGCCCGGCCCAGCAGCTCACCCTCTCGCTTGCGGAAGGCGCGGTAGTCGACGGTGCCCTGGACGAGCCGGACCCCGCTGGCGTCGATCTCGGCGACCTTGCTGCCGTTCACGAAGATCCGGCGCCGCCCGGGGGTGGCCACCACGAACCCGATGACCGGCGGCGGCTCGCCGGGCGTGGAGGGGACGATGACCACGTCCTCGACCCGGCCGACGATGGCGCCGTCACCGTCGAGCAACGACAGCCGCTGAAGGCGGCTGAGGTACGCCGTCGTCGTCGGCTGGGTGGTGGGCACGGCGCCGAGCATGCCACGCAGCCGGCCAGGCGCCGGGCCGAGATCGCCGTCAGGTCAGTGGTCGAAGTCCTCAGGTGTGGCCCTTTCCGGCCGAGTTGATCCCGAAGGTCTGGAGGGATCGGCCATGAGCATCATCGAGGCGGAACGGGTCAGAGGGTCCGATCGGCGGCGGTGGCCCCGGGCCGACGTCAGGCTGCCGGTGCGCCTCATCGACACTGAGGGCAGCTTCAGCGTCCTGATCGGCGAGACGATGGACATCGGTGTCGGCGGCCTCCGGGCCCACGTCGACGGTCCCCTGTCGGGCGAGGTCGAGGCCACGGTGTGCATCGACCTCACCCCGGAGCGGGCTCTGGTGTGCGAGGCCATGGTGGCTGGCGGCGGTGCCATCGAGGACGGCTGGGAGTACCGCCTGGCCTTCCGCAACCTCGACCCCGCCGACGTCGCCGCCCTGGAGCTCGTGGTCGCCCAGGCCAGCTAGGTCAAGCGGTCCCCGAGGAAGCGGGCCACGGGCCAGGCACCTTCGGAGGAGTTGGCGATCACGGTGGAGGTGACGTGCCGGACCGGGTCGTGGACGGTGCGGAAGGACACGCCGGCGTCGTACCCCTCCAGGATGGCGGCGGCGCTCGACTGGTGGAGCCAGAAGCCGAGGCCGTAGCGCTTCGACAAGGTCGGCGCCTCACTGCGGGGGCACAGCATCTCGGCCACCCAGCGCTCTCCGACGATGCGGCCGGCGAGGAGGGCGACCCAGAACGAGGACAGGTCGGCCACCGTGGAGTAGACCCCGCCGTCGCCGCTCCCCCGCACCGGGAGGTGGAGGACGTTCGTCCGGAGGCCGTCGTAGCCGAGGTAGCCCACAGCCACGCCTCCGTCCGGCTCGTCCGAGCGGAGGAAGGCCGTGTGGTGCATGCCGGCGGGCTCGCACACCCGCTGTCGAACCAGGTCGTGGAACGGCACCCCGCTGCTGCGCTCGGCGATCAGGGCGAGCACCACGTAACCGCCGTTGCAGTACGAGAACCGCTCGCCGGCGGCGAACTTGGCCGGATACCCGTCCAGCACGGCCAGGTACTGCTCCGTCGTGGCCAGCTGGTGGACGGGCACCGACATGGCGTAGTCGGTGATCTCCGGATCGCTGTCCTCGTCGAAGTAGTCGCCGATCCCGGACGTGTGGCCCAGCAGGTGCTCGACCGTGACGTCGGCGCCGATCAGCGGCAGGTCGCCGCCGAGCACCGAGCGAGCCGTCGTGGACAGCTCCAGCCGCTCCTCCTCGATGAGGCTGACGACCGCCAGGGCGGTCAACCCCTTGGCGCCGCTGGCCAACGCCAGCTGGGTGTCGACGGCGTTGGCGACGCCGAGCCCGCGGTGGGCCAGCCCGTAGGCCCGCTCCAGCCGAACCTCCCGCCCGACGTCGACGCGCACCACGCCCGAGAACCGGGACTCGGCGGCGATCCGGTCGACGGCGTCCTCGAGCGGCTCGGCCCCGCTCAGAGGATGCGCCAGTCGCCGGGAAGGGTGGCCTGGGCACCGGCCGAGGCCGTGCGGCGCTCCAGCTCGTCGAGGCCGGCGAGCA
>JBKJUI010000197.1:0-5856 GCA_046590775.1 Acidimicrobiales bacterium | reverse complement strand
CCTCGCCGCCGCCATCGCGGCGGCCGCAACCCGATTGCTCACGGGGAACCCTCGCCGACTTCCCGGTCGCCGCCGTGCCGGCTGGGATCGCTGCCGTGGACCCGGATGCGTTCGTCCTCAGCCTGTTCGAAGCCGCCCCTGAGGCGGTCGTTACGGTGATCGACGAGCAAGCTGTTGAGCCTCACGTTCGTTGCGCAACGGGCCACTCTGGGACGGGCGGTTGGTGAGGAGGAGCGTGGCGGCGACGGCGGTAGCCACGCGTCCTCGGAGCAGGAGGAGCGCGTCGGGGAAGCGGAAGAGACCGAACACGATGATCAGCACGATGACCCTGCGGACCTCGTGGGGGAGCGCGACGGGCGTTCGCGGCGGCACCGGACGGCGGCCAGCAAGTTTCTCCGTGGAGGCGACGGCGAACGGTCGCCGACCGCGACAACGAGGTCGACGCTGGCGACGGCGGGGATGATGGCGATGAATGGCAACGGTCGGATGTGGTGATCGAGGGCCGTGTAGAAGCCGAGACCGATGAGGCCCCACGACGGCGCCGCCGGGTCCATGGCTCGGTGGAGTCCGAACGCCCGTCCGCGTGCGTGGAGGGTGTCGCGGGGACGCCACGGATCCCTTTGCCGACAAGGTCGACGCTGCGGCCAGCGAGCACCACGGGCCAAGCGCCGGCGAAGGCGAAGATCGTCTTGCCGACGGCTGCGAGGCCTAACCGAGCGCGACGAGCGGCCGGGCGCGGCGCCGGTCGGCGAGGCGACCGGAATGGGCTTGGTCGGCTGGTGACATCAGTCCGGCGGCGCTGGTGCGGCATCGACGTCCGGTGTCGCTCGGGTCGGGGCACTGATCCCGGCCAGACGATGGACGAGCTCGAGTCCGACGTCGGTGCCGTGCCAGTGTCGGTCGAGGGCTTGCACGCCGGCGTGACGGACCACCGATCGCAGGACAAGGGCGACGATGATGACGTCGTCGGCCCAGCCGACGATCGGGATGAAGTCGGGGATCAGGTCGATGGGCATGGCCAGGTAGCCCACCAGCAGCCCGAGGCGGCGTCGCACCGATTTTGACGTCGATGGGTCGGCGGCGAGGTCCCGAAGCAGCCGGACAAGGTCGGGCACGAGCCGTTTCGCCTCGCGCAGTCCGATCCCTCGTGGTCGGAACACCGCAAGTGCGACCACGAAGACCAGCCAGGCGATCGCAAGGGACGCGAGGCCTCCGAGGGCGACGCGCGCAGCGGCGCTGATGGCAGAGGTGGCGAGGAGGCTGGTGGTGGCGAGACAGGTCACGGCGGCTCGCAAGAGCATGACCGATGACGCCTGCTGGGTGGCGCTGACCGTGCGAGCGCCGCAACGCGGTTCGATCGGCGGTGCTCGAGCGTCGGGTTCGCCGGCGCGCGGTTGCGAGGATCGGCCGGGTCGCCCCGTCGAGGAGGTCGCGTCTGCTGTGCTCACGAGCACGTCCTGACTTCAGCGCCCGATGCCGCGACGTTCACGACCCTTGCGTGCGGCCACGGCGCCGGTACAGCTAGCAAGGCCGGTGGATGTGATGGACACTCGTCCCCGACAAAGCTCGCCGCCCTCGAAGACGCCCTCGCTCCCTCCCGTGATGATCTGACAGGCAAGCCGCGTTCACCCGAACTTCGCGCTGTGGTCATGGAGCGACCCGGGCGGAAGAACGACCCGTGGCCGAGCGCTTCCGCGACGCTCGAGGAGATCGGCCTCGACGAGCTTCACGATGCCACGAGTCGCCCCCAAGACAGATGCCAGCGGATCGACGTCGAGCTCGGCGTCGCTCAAGGGGTTCCTGCTCGACGTGTGGCCGCCCCGGAAGGGCACGCACGCGTCCCAGCCACCGCTGCGTGCCGGTGCGATTGGATCGTTCGGCACCACATCGTCCCGCCCGTTGGCAACGCGCTCGACCTCGCGTCCAATGGCAGATCATCGACCACGACGTCGCGTTTGCTTCACTCCCTACGGGCGCTTCCGCGGGCCCCACGAGGCTGGGACTACGAGATCGGGTGCGGTGTCAAGTGACCGACGGCGCGAGTCCCGCCGATCCCTGGCCATCGGCCGGAAGGCGCTCGGGGAGCGGTCGCCGTTGCTACGGCTGCCGCCGTCCGTGGCAGCACGCAGGCTGGGGCACGATCCGTCGAGGTAGCGTTCGGCCTTGGTGGCGGACGACGAGCGCGGGCCCGGGTTCCATGCGGTGGACGACCACCCCGAGGTCACCATGCTCCTGACCGCCATGGACGAGACGGCACGGTGGGAGGCGACGCAGCAGCTGCGCGCATGGGAGCGCGAGCGGCTCTCGCTCCGTCCAGGCCAGCGCCTCCTCGACGTGGGCTGCGGCCTGGGGGATGCGGCGCTGGCGCTGTCCCTCGATCTCGGCGAGCAGGGCGAGGTCGTGGGCGTCGACGGCTCGGAGGTGATGCTCAGCGAAGCCCGGGTGCGAGCCGCCCGAGCGACGTGCCGTACCCGGTTCGTTCTCGGCGATGCCGGCGCCCTCAGCGAACCCGACGACAGCTTCGACGCGGTGCGAAGCGAGCGCATGCTGCAATGGGTGCCGGACCCCGGCCGCGCCGTCGCCGAGATGGCCCGGGTGGTGCGGCCTGGCGGCCTCGTGTGCCTCACCGACTCCGACTGGTCGACCTTCGACCTCGACGTCGGTTACCCGGACATCTCCCGACGGGTGCGCGACACCTACCGCTTCGACCGACGGCGACCGACCACCGTCGGCGGGCGGCTCGCAGGCCTCGCCCAGGGGGCCGGCCTTCGCCCTGTGGCCGAGTCGAGGGCCGTGCAGGTCTGGTCGAGCTGGGACCCGGACGCGTCGGCCCGCCCCGACGGCTGGGCCCCGATGTCCCTCCACGCCGACGACCTCATCGACGCCGGGAACCTTGCGGCGGACCAGCGCGACTGGTTCATCAACAGCATCACTGACGCGGCGCGCCAAGGCCGGTTCGCGATGCGACTGACCATGCACGCGCTGATCGCCGCCGCGCCCGCCCCCGGCGACGGAGCGTCAGTCCGCCACTCAGGGTCGACGGCTTCACCGCCGACCCCGGCGCGATCCGAGCCCTGACGCCGGCAGCGGGTCCGGTGTCGTCAAGCACCAGCTTGGCCCCTCTCAGGGACACGATGTCGCGATCGAATTCGAGCTGACTGGATCCGGTCCTCGATCTGCTCGCCGGTGTCGGCGACCTGGCCTCCTCCGGCCGCCAGCCGAGGAGGTCGCGATCGAAGCCGAGCCGAACCCTCCTCCTACGGGGCCAGGAAGGCGTCCTCGATGCCATGCTTCAGGCGTCCTCCTCCGAGCATGCCGAACCCGTCGGACCTGATCCTGCGAGAGCACCAAAGCTGATCCGGTGGGCCCGAGCCCGGTGCAGCAGGACCCGCTGGTGGCCGGTGGTGTCGCCCAGGCGCCCGTGGCGTCGAAGTGGTCGTCCACCCCACCCTCGGGCAGTGATGCGGTGCGGTGTTCGCGGCCGGCGGGTCCGGGCCCGGTTGAGCAGGATGTGGAACAGCCATGTCTTGAACGACGAGCGGCCCTCGAACCGATCAACACCGCGCACGACTGCGAGCCAGGTGTCCTGCACGACCTCCTCGGCGACGGCACGGCTGGTGACCACCGACTCAGCCATGCGCAGGAGCCGGGTCTGGTACTGGCGGACGAGTGCGGCGAATGCCTCCTCGTCGCCGGTCTGGAGACGCCGCACGAGCTCCGTGGTCGTCTGCCACTGTCGCGGACGCTAGGTCGTCCGAGCAGGTGCTGCCCTGTCCCGGGCGTTCGGTCCACCCAGGCGGTGCCCGTGGTGCGGCCGACCGTTCGACCGGCCCCACCGGGAACATCACAAAGTGCTGAAATGTGGCGCAGACCCCTTCCTCCTGGCCATCGGATCGTGGAGAATGGGAGCGGTCCCCGGCATCGGGGCGACGACGGAGATTGGACGGGTGGCATGGCCCGCAACGCACGCCTGGAGGCCTCATCCCGCGTCGGAGGGCTGACGGTGCGGGTTCTGGAGCCGTCGCCGCCGGCGAACACCGATCCCGATGCGTTCGCCGACGATCCTGTTGATCCGGGGACCGACCAGGTCCAGGTGTCCCCGGTTGATGGGCTCGGTGCGCCGACCTGGATCGACCTGGCCCGGGAGGAGGCAGACCTCGCCGCCTGGTGCGCGCCCCGGGGCCTGGCCGCCTGGCAGCTACCGCCGTTGCCGCCCAGCTTTGCCGCCACCAGGGTCGCCCTCCAGGCGCTGGGCGAGCACGTGGTCGCTGCCGTCCGATACGCCGCCAACGGCAAGATCGGGCTGCGGTTCACCAAGGGGGGCTTCGGGACCCCGTTCTATGGTGACGACCGGCAGGTGAGGGTCGAGCCCGGCGTGCTGCTCGTCGACGAGGTGGCGCATCCGCTCTCCACCCTGGGGGCCGCCGCCGAGGCGGTGGGCGTCCGGCTCGGTGCCCCGCCGCTGTACACGCCGTCGACGGCGGCCGACCCCGAGCTCGACCTTGGGGCGCTGGTCGATCCGTTGGCCGCCGGGGCGCTGGGGGCCTGGTACGGCTTCGCCTGGTCGGTGCTGGAACAGGTGCGCCACGAGGCCGCCGCCTCGTCCCCGAGCCGGGTCCAGCTGTGGCCCGAGCACTTCGACCCGGCGGTGGACGTAGGCGATGAAGCGGCCGGCAACCGGGCCAGCATGGGCGGCTCGCCGGGCGACGAGGCCCACGACGAGCCGTACCTGTACATCTCCCCCTGGGTCAAGCGTCCCGGCGACCTCTGGAATGACTCCACCTTCCAGGGCGCAGCGCTCGGCTACGGCGAGCTGCGGGCTGCCGCCGACCCCCGGACCCGCGCCCTCGAGTTCCTGCGAGATGGATTGAAGGTCCTGACATGAGTGATGCTCCCAAGCCGGCGCACGAGCCCGGCACCACCTGGCACCCCCTCCCGGCTGCCGACTTGGCGCTCGACCGGGTCACCACCTGTGTCGTCGCCGGCCGGGCCTTGTGCGTGACCCGCACCGAGGCGGGGGTGGGCGCCCTCGACAACCACTGTCCCCACCAGGGCGGCCCGCTTGGCGACGGCCAGCTGGAGGGCGGGTACCTCATCTGCCCCTGGCACGCCTACGAGTACGACCCGATCACCGGCAAGCCGCCGCCCGGCTTCTCCGACGGCGCCGTGGCCTACGCCGTGCAGGAGGGCGACAACGGCTTCGAGGTGCTGCTCCCCGACCTCGACACGTCGCCCACGCTGATGGACCAGGTGGTCGACGTCCTCTGCGACTGGGGCATCGACACCGTCTTCGGGATGGTCGGCCACTCGAACCTGGGCCTGGCCGACGCCTTCCGCAAGGCGGAGGGAGACGGCCGGCTCACGTACATCGGGATCCGCCACGAAGGGGCGGCCGCCTTCGCCGCCTCGGGGTACGCGAAGCTCACCGGTCGGCCGGCCGCTTGCCTCACCATCGCCGGCCCGGGTGCCACCAACCTGCTCACGGGCCTGTGGGACGCCAAGGTCGACCGGGCGCCGATCGTGGCGCTCACCGGTCAGGTCAAGACCCAGGTGGTGGGCCCGGGAACGTTCCAGGAGGTGCCGCTCGGGGAGGCCTTCAACGCCGTGGCCGAATGGAGCCAGTCCGTGCTCCGCCCGGAGAACGCCACCGAGCTGGCCGCCCTGGCCGTGAAGCACGCCGTCGTCCAGCGGGATGTCGCCCACCTGATCTTCCCCGACGAGGTCCAGGACCTCCCCGGTGTCGAACAGCCCAGGGCCCGCCCCCGCACCGGCCGGGTGGCGGCCACGGGCATCGCCCCGCCGGCCGACGAGCTGGCCCGGGCCGTCGCTCTCCTGGTCAGGGCTCAGCGGTTGTCG
>JBKJUI010000357.1:0-3328 GCA_046590775.1 Acidimicrobiales bacterium | reverse complement strand
GAGGCGCTCGACGGCGACGTTCAGCGGGTCGCGGGCCGGGCTCTGGGTCGAGGCCGTGCCCCATGCCAGGTTGAGGACCCGGATGTCGAACGACGTGCGGTAGGCCGACACCCAGTGCATGGCCTGGAGGATCCTGGAGACGTCGGACACGCCGTCGGCGCCGGCCGCCTTGACGGCGATCACGTGAGCGTTCGGGGCCATGCCGGGGTGCGAGCCCTTCTTGTCCGTGGCCGAGGCCGTGCCGCTGCCGGCGATGATCCCGGCCATGACCGTGCCGTGCCCATAGGTGTCGATCAGGCTGCCCTCGCCCGACAGGTCGGGGCCGTAGACCACGCGAGGGGCCAGGTCGCCCACCGGCGAGACGCCGGTGTCGATGACGGCCACGCCCACGCCTTCGCCCCGGTCGCCCTGGCGCCAGGCGCTCGTGGCACCGGAGGACGCCGGGAAGCTCGAGGCCAGGCCCTCGTCGGCGGTCCGCTGGCTGAAGCGACCGGTGCGGTTGGCGGTGACAGAGCGAACGGCCCCGCTGCCGGCGACGTCGGCCAGGGAGTCGCCGCGGACGGAGGCCTCGAACCCGTTGACGACGGGGAGGGGGGAACCGACCCGACCGCCGGCTGTCCGCACGGCTGCCGCCGCCGCCTCCTCGCCGCCCGGGACGGCCTGGACGATGACCGAGACCGGCACCGACGCCGCCCGGTCGAGACCGGGGTCGACCTTGGCCTCGGCCGAGGCGCTGTCCCGCAGCCAGACCAGGCCCTTTCCGGGACGGATGGTCACGAACGCCGACACCGCGAGGGCCAGGCAGAGGGCAAGCACTTGGATGCTGCGCTTCCCCGCCGAGAGGAAGGGAAGCTCCAGCGCTTCGTTGGGGTCCGCTGCGTAGGTCACGGCCCACCCTCGGCCCGGCCTGCGCCCGCCTGTAGGGCAATGAGTCGTGCGGCCCACCGGTCGGATGCACCGGAATCGGGCGCGACCGACTAGGAACGGCGGCGATGAGGATGTCGACGGCGAGGAGCGCCCCAGCTCGCCTCCGGGCCACCATCCCGCCGACCTGGAGGGCACGAGCGTCGCCAGCCCTCGAGTACCTGGCTGCGCCCGTTGGGGCCCGACGAGGGCTCTCCCGCTTCGTAATCGTCTCCGGGCCGAGGACCGGGAGCGAGCTCCTGCGCGAGCTCCTCGACTCGCTCCCCGACGTGCAGTGCGAGGGCGAGCTGCTGCAGCGGCCCCGGCGCTGGCCGGTGGCCTACCTCAACGGGCGGGCTGCCCTCGGTGGCTCGGGCCAGCGGGCGTGGGGGTGCAAGATCCTCGACTCCCACCTTCACGAGGGCATGGCCCAAAGCAGCCCGGACGGCGAGCGAGCGCTCGGCCAGCTCTGCGCCGGAGGGTGGACGATCGTCAACCTCCGGCGGCGGGACCTCCTGGCCCAGGCCCTCAGCTTCCTCCACGCCATGCAGGGGCAGTGGCACTTCCGGGCCCCATCCGGGTTCACGCCCTTCGAGGCCGACCCGGCGGCGGTGATCGCCCTGCTCTACGTCCTGGACGGGAACGCCCGGTGGCTCGACGAGCGGCTGGCCGAGGTGCCGCACACCACCGTCAGCTACGAGGACGACCTGCGGCGTCCCGAGCGCCGGGACGCCGCCCTGCGGCGGCTCGCCGATCTCCTCGGCGTCTCCGCCGCGGGCGCCACGACCGACCTGCAGGCCGGGGCGCCGGCCCAGCCGCAGGACCGCGTCACGAACATGGCCGCCGTCGTCCGGGCGATCGAGCAGACCCGCTTCGCGCCACTGGTCCGCCCCGAGGGCGAGGAGAGCTGATCGCCGACAGGTGACGTAGGCGCCTCGCAGGCGTACCCTCGAAATCCCGCCTACAGAGGGAGGCCTCGATGCCTCGGTACCTCGTCATCGCCCACAGGACGCTCGGAAGCCCCGAGCTGCTCAGTGCGCTCCAGGAACGTTCGGGCGAAGGGGATGCCACCTTCCACCTCCTCGTGCCCGAGTACCACGGCGGCCTCGGGCTGACCTACACCGACACCCGGGCGCATGCCGTCGCCTCCACGAACCTCGAGGAGGCGCTGACCAGGTTCGCCGCCGCCGGCCTGGCCACCACCGGTGAGGTGGGCGAGGCCAGCCCCGTCGAGGCCGTGGCCACCGTCCTGGAGCGCGACCGCGCCTTTGACGCCGTGATCGTCTCCACGCTGCCGCCCGGGATCTCCCGGTGGCTGGGTCTCGACCTGCCCACCCAGGTACGTCGGCGCTTCGGGTTCGACGTGACCCACGTCGTCGGCCACCTCGTCGACGCCTAGCCACCACGGTGCCGCCCCTGTCCGCTGACGTCGGACAGCATGGCGACGCATCCAGATGAGCTCTCGGCGACGTAGGAAGGGGGTGTCCTCCTCCTTCGGCCGCAGGTCGGGCGGCGGGAGCCGAACCGCAGCTCGACCGGCCAGACGGAGACCGGACGCCGCCCCGACGTTGAACCTTCTCAAGGCGCTGGAGACCAGCGACCGCTTCCGGCGTGACGGCCCTGTCTCCGGCATCTTCCACCCGGGCCGGATCTCGTTCCGAGAGCTGAAGCCGCACGACAGCCTGCACATCATCATCGACGGCGACAGCGTCTCCGCCCACGTCGACGAGGTCTGCCCCGTGCGGTGCATCCCTGGCGGAGCCGTCGGCTTCTCCTGGGCCCTGGTCTTCGCCCATAACCTGGCCGGCCTGGCCGCCGACGTCGGCCGTCGCATGCGGGGCCTCCACGGCCAGCAGCGCTGCAACCTCGGCTGCGAGATCGTGTGGGTCGACGACGACATCGACGAGATGGCCTCGGGTCTGCGGGACGGCGGGTCATCTGCCGCCGCTGGCTGCCCCGAAGAGCGAGGGTGAGCACTTCCCGCTCTGTCCTCCCCTGCTCCGTGCGCTGCGGCTGATCCCGCCGCGCCACCGGATCTCGCCCGAGTTGGACCTCGACCCCGTCCTCGATGACGAAGGCCCCTTCTTCAGCTGGGAGCACATCGGAGAGCTCCCTCCACCCGGCCGAATGGCGAAGGTGGCCGGCCTCCGCCCGCTGCGTCCCTTCGTCGTCGTCTGCGATGCCCTGGTCGACTCTGCCCGTCGTGGAGCCCTCCGCCTTTCTCGACGCCGCTCGGCGCCCCCTTCCTGAACGCGATCGTCCACGTCGTCCTGGTCGGGCGAGCGGTGGCAGTCGAACACGACGGCGCCGAGACCGTCGTGGTGTGCGCCGACGACACCCGCCTTGCTGCCGACGCCGTCCTGCAGCTCGACGTGCGGACGACCGTGGCGGTCTATGCTCCGCATCGGCGGAATCGACCTCGAGG
>JBKJUI010000350.1:0-5243 GCA_046590775.1 Acidimicrobiales bacterium | reverse complement strand
ATGCGACGGGTGGCGTCGGCGCGGCCGCGCTGCAGCCGGGCCATCCGGATCTGCCGGCGCAGTGGCTTGGGACCGCCTTTGCGCACCGCCTCGGCCGCCGGTCGCAGGACCAGCGCGTCGGGAGGCCCCATGGCGGCCAGGGGGCGGGAGGGCAGGGACTGCAGGTCGCCCGTGTCGCTCGGGCGGCGGAGGTCGACCTCGGCGGCTGCATCCCGCCAGTACGGGGCGAAGGTGAGCACCTCGGCGGCCACCGCAGCGCGCACCAGCCGCCGCTGCTCGGCGGTGTAGGCACTCGACCGCTCCGTGTCCCCGAGCACGGCCGCCGATCGTACGCCAGTCGGTCGCCGACCCCCCGGGTCTCCGGCGTTAGCCTGTCGGAGAGATGCGCGGCGGAAGAGACGGTCGAATCCGATGAGCCAGCTCCGGCTCGACCCTCTCACCGGTCGATGGAGCGTCATCAGCGAGGAGCGGCGGGAACGTCCCTTCGCCTTCCAGCCGCGTCGGCTGCCGGTCGAGAGCGAGCCCGATCGCCCCTGCCCCTTCTGCCCCGACGGCGGGCCGGATGCGGCGCCCACGCTCGAGTACGCCGACGACACCGGCTGGCTGGTGCGGGTGGTGCCGAACCGCTACCCGGCCTTCGACGGGAGCGCCCCGATGGCGGTCACCAACCTCGGCCCGGTCTTCACCCAGGCGCCGGGCAGCGGCGTGCACGAGGTGCTGCTCCTCGGACCCGAGCACCGCAGCAGCACCTGGGCCGACCTCAACGACACCCGCGCCGGGCTCGTCATGAAGGCCGTGGCCGAGCGCATGGCCAGTCACGCAGCCCTTCCCGGCCTCCGCTACAGCCAAGCCATCGTCAACCAGGGGCGCGAGGCGGGAGCCTCGCTCGAGCACCCTCACGGCCAGCTGATGGGCATCCCCTTCGTGCCTCGCGAGATCACCGACGAGCAGGCCGGCTTCGCCCGCTTCGCCGGCAACTGCCTGCTGTGCACCACGATCGACGCCGAGGAGTCGGCCGGCAACAGGGTGGTGTACCTCGACGACGACGTCGTCGTCGTCTGTCCCTTCTGGTCGGGCACGCCCTTCGAGATGCTGGTCCTCCCCCGAAACCACGGTGCCCACCTGGCCAAGGCGTCAGCCGACGACCTGGCCGCGGTCGGCCGCGCCCTGCAGCGGGCCCTGGCTGCGCTGCGCTCCAACCTGGGCGACGTCGCCTACAACATCATCTTCCACTCGGCGCCGTACAAGACGGCGGGCGACTTCCACTGGCACGCGCACGTGCTCCCGAAGGCCACCACGGTGGCCGGCTTCGAGCTGGGCACCGGCGTGGTCATCAACGTGGTCTCGCCCGAGGAGGCGGCCAGCACCCTCCGCCCGGCGGAGTGCCTCGGCTGACGAGAGGGGTTGCCAGGTAGCCGACGGATCGCGCCTAGGGTGTCGCGCGACGGCTGAGATCACTGTGCTAGCCCGAGATCATGAGAAGGTAATTGCGATGGCAACCGGTACCGTGAAGTTCTTCAACGCTGAGAAGGGCTTCGGCTTCATCTCCCGTCCCGATGGCGAGGACGTGTTCGTGCACTTCTCGAACATCGAAGGGTCGGGCTACAAGACGCTCGAGGAAGGCCAGCAGGTCGAGTTCACCGTCGCCCCCGGGCGCAAGGGCGAAGAGGCCCAGAAGGTCAAGGTGATCTAGCTGGGCACGCAGCGGAGCAGCTTCGGCAAGCTCGAGCTGGAACGAGCGAAGAAGGCGAAGGCGGCGGCCAAGCGTGAGCGACGCCACGACCGGTCAGAGGATGAGCCGACCGATCCTGAGCTGCCGAGCGCGCCCAAGCCGGATGCTGACGAGGTGCTGCGCCAGATCCAGGAGCTGCACCACGACTTCGAGGCGAAGGCCATCGACTTCGAGACCTTCGAGGAGAAGAAGGCGCAGCTGTTCGCCAAGCTGTCGATCGACTAGGTCGGCAGCCCCAGGGTGTCCACGGCCAGACCAAGAGCCTCACCGAGGGGCTTGAGGTCGGGCCGGGCATCGGCGACCAGCGCGTCGTACACCGCCTCCTGGGCCCGGTCCAGGTCGATGCCGACCCCGAGGTCGGCCGCCAGGCGCAGGGCCCCGAGGGCGAACTCCGGCCCGCCGGACTCGCCCGCCACGGCTTGGCCGACCGCGCTCTCGATCACGTCGGCCAGCTGCCGACGGGCGGCAGGGGTGTCGACGACCATGGTCGAGGCCAGCGGCGATTGCGCCAGAGCGATCGCCTCCTCGTGGTCCTCGTGGTGGGTCGACCCCCGACTGGCCTCGACGAGCGCCTCGATCCGGGCGGCCAGGGCGATCTCCACCGGGAGCGCCAGCTCGGGAGGCAGCGGGTAGCCGGCCGCCACCAGCGCCTCGAGCATGGGTCTGGTGTCGTCGACGAGGTGGGCCACCCTGGCCACGTAGCGGTCGACCAGCCGCGTGGCCACGTCACCGAGCAGCTCCTCAACCGAGCCGGGGAGGGCCGCGCCGACGTGGAACTCACCGGGCCCGAAGCGCTCGCCCAGCTCGCGCAGCAGCACGGTGATCGGCGCCCCGCCGAGGAAGCTGCTGCGCAGCGCACGGAGGTCGGCCTTGTCCCGTTCCGGGTCGGCCGGGCGGGTGGCACCCAGCACCTCGAGCCCGCCGAGGCGCAGTGCGGCGTAGGCATGGGCGGAGGTGCGCCCCGTCCGCCGATCGCGGAGCGAGGCCACGCCGGCGGCCAGGGCGACGCCACCCCGTTCGTGGCGCCCGTGGCCCGTGGCCTCGATGTCCCACGCCGCCAGCTGGGCGGGCGGCGACTGACGGGCGAGGACGCTGGCCAGGGCGAGGTGCGCGGCGACCCGGGCGGGGCCGACGCGGGCCGGCTCCACCTGGGTCTCCCAGACCTGCGCCCCGTCGCCCTCCTCCGCCCGGTTGCTTCGGGCGGTGGCCAGGACGGCGAGCAGGTCGGCCGTGGGGGGCGTCTCCCCCAGCTCCTCCAGCAGGTCGATCACCCTGGCGGCGTACCGGAGCACCTGCACCGTCTCGAGGCCGGCGAGGTCGTGGAAGAACCACCCGCAGGACGTGTACATGGCCATGCCGCTTCGCAGAGCCTCGAGCAGCGAGAAGGCGTCGGCCTCGTCCCCCACCACGTGCTCGGCGGCGAAGGCCTCGCGGGTGGTGGTGCCGAGGAGGACGTCGACGTAGGCGTCGCGAGCGGCCCAGGGGTCGCGCAGGAGATCGGGCCCCCGCCGCTCCACCACCTCGTCGAGGGCATCGCGCACGAGGTCGAGCCCGGCCCGCAACGGCCCTCTCCAGCGCTGGTCGTCGCCCGGCTGGCCGCCGGTGGAGCAGCCGCAGTCCTCCACCCACCGCCCGACGCCGTGGGCGCACGACCAGGCCGAGGTGCGCACCCTGGCCCGCGACGTCGGGCGCACGCTGGCCAGCGCCGCCGGGAGGCCGGACGAGGCCACGCCCCGCCGGCGGGCCTCGACGGCCAGCGCATAGGCGATGCTGCGCTCCCCCCAGCGGTGGTGGTGCCCGAAGGTCTCTCCGTCGGTGGCCACCACGACCAGGCCTTCGCCGGCGGCAGCCGCTCGACCAACCAGGTCGCTGCTGCCCATGCGGCCGAGGCCGAAGGCGACGTCGTGGCTGAGCCCGCCGTCGTAGACGACGAGGTCGAGGCCGAGGTCGGATCTCGTCGGGTGCTGCCAGCGGTAGGGGCGGTTCACCTCGGGGGCGGCGGGCACCTCCTGCCAGGCGCCGTCACCGGCCAGCCGGCGCACCGCGGCGATCTGGGCGGGCGCCAGGATGGTGAAGGCCACGCCTTCCTCGGCCAGCACGGCCAGCACCTCCTCGGACACGGCGCACTCGGGGAGCCACATCCCCCGCGTCCCGGGCCCGAACCGGTGCCGGGCGTCGGCCAGGCCCCAGCGCACCTGCGTGCGGACGTCGCGCTCGCTGGCCAGCGGCAGGATGATGTGGCCGTAGGCCTGGGCCAGGGCTCCGTCGCTGGACGCGGCGATCCGCTCGAGCACGTCAGGGGCGTGCCCCTGGAGCCACGAGGTCAGCGTGGGCCCGATGTTGAACGACAGCAGGCGGTAGTTGTCGACCAGGGCGAGGACCCGGTTGCGCTCGTCCACCACCCTGGCCACCCCGTTCGGGCGGTAGCACTCGGCGGTGATCCGCTCGTTCCAGTCGTGGGCCGGCGCCGCCGACGGCTCCCTGGCCACCTCCTCGGTCCACGGGTTCTCCCGGGGCGGCTGGTAGAAGTGGCCGTGGACGACGAAGGTGACGCCCATCTCGGCCGGGATCGTAGGAGATCGCCGAGCGAGGGCTCGGTCAGTCGACCGGGGTCAGCCAGAGGACGGCGAGAGGCGGCAGGGTCAGCGGGGCCGACGAGGGCTGGCCGTGCCACGACGGGCCGCCGGCATCCACCTCGCCGAGGTTCCCGACACCCGATCCCCCGTAGACGGCCGCGTCGGTGTTCAGCACCTCGCGCCAGCGCCCCGGGCGGGGCAGGCCCACCCGGTAGGCCTGCTTGGGCTCCGGCGTCAGGTTGGCGATGCAGGCCACCACCCGGCCGCCGTCGGCCGACCAGCGCAGGAACGACAGCACCGAGTTGTCGGAGTCGTCGGCGTCGATCCAGCCGAAGCCGCCGGGGTCGCTGTCCATCTCCCACAGGGCGGGCTCGACCAGGTACGAGCGGTTCAGGTCGCGGACGAGGGACTGGATGCCGGCATGGCCGGCGTCGCCCAGTAGGTGCCAGTCCAGGCTCCGGGCCTCGGACCACTCCCGCTCCTGGGCCAGCTCGCACCCCATGAACAGCAGCTGCTTCCCCGGGTGGGCCCACATCCAGGCGAACAGGGAGCGCAGGTTGGCCCGCTTCTGCCACGGGTCGCCCGGCATCTTGCCGAGGAGGGAGCCCTTCCCGTGCACGACCTCGTCGTGGGAGATCGGGAGCACGAAGTTCTCGCTGAAGGCGTAGAGGAGGCCGAAGGTGAGCTCGCTCTGGTGGTAGCGGCGGTACAGCGCGTCGCGGGAGAAGTACTGCAGGCTGTCGTGCATCCAGCCCATGTTCCACTTGAAGCCGAACCCGAGCCCGCCGAGGTAGGTGGGCTTGCTCACCGCCGGCCACGAGGTGGACTCCTCGGCGATGGTGATGGCGCCAGGCACGCGCTTGCCGACCGTGCCGTTCATCTCCTGGAGGAACTGCACCGCTTCGAGGTTCTCGCGGCCACCGTGCACGTTGGGT
>JBKJUI010000252.1:0-5877 GCA_046590775.1 Acidimicrobiales bacterium | reverse complement strand
GGACAGATCGAGGAGAGCATGACCATCCGAAGTTCATCGCGAGTTCTTCTGGGAGTCGGCGCCACCATCGCCTTCCTGGCCACAGGCTGCGCCAGCGACGACCCGGTGGCCACCACCGCCACGAGCGGCGGGGCGGCGTCGACGGCGCCGGTCAAGGTCGGCGTCCTGCAGTCGCTCAGCGGCACGATGTCAATCAGCGAGGTGGCGGTCAAGAACTCCCAGCTGCTCGCCATCGACGAGATCAACAATGCCGGCGGGGTGCTCGGCCGCCAGATCGAGCCGCTGGTGGAGGACGGTGAGTCCAAGCCCGAGGTCTTCGCCCAGAAGGTGGAGAAGCTCCTGAACCGCGACAAGACCGCAGTGGTCTTCGGCGGGTGGACCTCGTCGAGCCGCAAGGCGATGAAGCCGGTGGTGGAAGGGTCGAAGGGCCTGCTCTTCTACCCGGTGCAGTACGAGGGGCTGGAGGCGTCGCCCAACATCTTCTACACGGGGGCGACCACCAACCAGCAGATCCTCCCTGGACTCGACTACCTGAAGGAGAAGGGTCTCACCAAGGTGTTCCTGGTCGGCTCTGACTACGTCTTCCCGCGGACCGCCAACAAAGAGATCAAGGCCTACGCCAAGGCGAACGGCCTGGAGATCATGGGCGAGGAGTACCTGGCGCTGGGCGACACCAACGTCCAGGGCATCGTGCAGAAGGTGCTCGACGCAAAGCCGCAAGCCGTGTTCAACACCCTGAACGGTGACACCAACGTCGCCTTCTTCAAAGAGCTGAAGGCCAAGGGGAACACGCCCGACAAGATCCAGACGGTGTCGGTCTCCATCGCCGAGGAGGAGGTCGCCGGCGTCGGCGTTGAGAACCTCAAGGGCCACCTGACGGCGTGGAACTACTACCAGACGACACCGGGGGCGAAGAACGAGGCCTTCGTCAAGGCGTACAAGGCGAAGTACGGGAACGACAAGAACACGGCCGACCCGATCGAGGCCGGCTACAACTCGGTGTACATCTGGAAGGCCGCGGTCGAGAAGGCCGGGTCGTTCGACGTGCCCAAGGTGACCGCCGCCGCCATCGGGCTTTCGATCGACACGCCCGAAGGCCTGGTGACGGTGGCGCCGAACCACCACGTCACCAAGACGGCCCGCATCGGCATGGTCAACGCCGCCGGACTGATCGACGAGGTCTGGAACTCAGGCAAGCCGATCGACCCCGACCCCTGCCTCGACACCTACCCGTGGGCGGTGGGCCTGGCCGAAGGCACGGCCCGGGCGGAGTGCGACGCCGCCAAGAAGTGATCCGGTCCACGCCGCCGTGCTGAGCAACCTCTACATCGGGATCACGCTCACCTCGATCTTCCTGCTCGTCGGGCTCGGCCTGACGTTCACGTTCGGACAGATGGGCGTGATCAACATGGCCCACGGCGAGTTCATCATGGCCGGCGCCTACGTCCCCTACGTGCTCCAGACAACGGTCCTGACCGGCGCGGACGGGACGGCGGTGCTGCTGGCCCTCCCGCTGGCCTTCCTCATCGCCGGCACCATGGGGGCGGTGCTCGAGCGGGTGGTGGTCCGCAGGATGCACGGGCGCCCGCTCGACACCCTCCTCGTCACCTTCGGGGTGAGCCTCATCCTGCAGCAGGCGGCCAAGGACCTGTTCTCGGCCAACAACAAGGACGTGATCACGCCCACCGCCCTCCGGGGGCAGTGGCAGCTGCTCGGCGTGACGCTCACCCACACCCGCCTGTTCGTGCTCCTCGTCGTAGCGGTGACGATGCTCGGGGTGTGGCTGTTCATGTCCAAGCTGGCGGCGGGCCGCCGGATGCGGGCCGTGATGCAGAACCGTGACCTGGCCGCGGTCAGCGGCCTCCCGACCTCGAGGGTCGACACGACCACCTTCTTCCTGGGCTCCGGGCTGGCCGGGGTGGCCGGCGTCGCCGTCTCGCTCATCGGGCCGATCGGCACCGGCACGGGAGGGGCGTACATCCTCAGCGCCTTCCTCGTCGTGATCGTCGGGGGGCTCGGGAAGCTTCGCGGCGTCCTGATCGCCGCCGTGCTCCTCGGTGTCCTCAACGCCTTCGTCGAGGACTGGACCTCGCCCACGCTCGGGCGGGCGGCGCTGTTCGCCTTTGTGATCCTGTTCCTCCAGTTCCGGCCCCAGGGCGTCGTCTCCTTCCGAAGCCGGGGGCTCCTGGCATGAGCGACACCGTCATCGAAAAGGTGGCACCGGCCGAGCCGGCTGGTGCCACCGAGGACGTCCGACCCGCCACCTCGACGCCACGCCGCACGCCCATGTCGTTGCTCTTCCCCAGCCGCGACAACCCCTGGATCGGGCGGGTCGCCTTCGCCTTGCTGGCCCTGGCCCTGCTGGCCTGGCCCGACGTGATCGGTGACCCCACCGAGGTTCGCCAGTGGGCCGAGTGGCTCTGCTACGCCATGCTCGCCGTCGGCCTCGACATCGCCTGGGGCTACGGCGGGATGCTCGCACTCGGCCAGGGCGTGTTCTTTGGCCTGGGTGCCTACTCCATGGGGATGTACCTGTCCCTCGAGCAGGTCCCGAGCGGCTCCAAGCCCGAGTTCATGAGCCTCTACAGCGACTACAAGGAGCTGCCCGCCGTGTGGCGGCCGTTCGAGAGCTTCTGGTTCGCCGCCGGCGCGGCGCTGGTGATCCCCATGGCCATCGCCGCCCTGCTCGGGCTGCTCGTCTTCAAGCGCCGCATCCGCGGCCCGTTCTTCGCCATTCTCACCCAGGCCACGGCCGTCATCTTCGCCCTGCTGCTGGTCGGCAACCTGAAGCTGACCGCCGGGTTCAACGGCCTCACCGGCTTCACGAAGATCTTCGGCCGCAGCAAGTACTCGCCCACCACCAACCTCTGGCTCTTCCAGGTGGCGGCGATCGGCCTGCTGGTCGTGCTCGCCATCGCCATGAAGGTGGTGCGCAGCCGCTACGGCAAGCTGCTCCAGGCGACCCGTGACAGCGAGAACCGGGTGCGGTTCCTGGGCTACGACCCGGCCATCGTGAAGACGGTCGGCTTCGTGATCGCCGCCGGCATGGCCGGCCTGGCCGGCGCCATCGCCGCACCGGTGTTCGGGATCGTCTCGCCCGGCCAGTTCGACTTCCTGCCGTCGATCCTCATGGTGTGCTGGGTGGCCGTGGGCGGCCGGGGCACGCTCTGGGGTGCCGTCGTCGGGGCGATCGTCGTCAACTGGACCCGGGTCACCGTGAGCGCGGCCCGGCCCGACGACTGGCAGTACATGCAGGGCCTGCTGTTCGTCGCCGCCCTCGCCTTCTTCCCCGGCGGGATCGCCGGACTGGTGCGGTCCGGATGGCACCGGGCCGAGTCGCTCCTCCGTCGCCCACCCGCACGATCGATGCCGTCATGAGCGAAGCGAACGAGTCGGCGAATCCCCGATCTGCGGCGGGAAACACAGTTCTGGAGATTGCGGGGCTGGCCGTCGAGTTCGACGGGTTCCGCGCCCTCAACCAGGTGGACCTCGCCGTCGAGGCGGGGGAGCTGCGCTTCCTGATCGGCCCGAACGGTGCCGGGAAAACGACCCTGGTCGACTGCATCACCGGCCTCACCACGCCGACCGAGGGTGAGATCCGGTTTGAGGGCAGGTCGCTCGGGCGCCTGCGAGAGCACCAGCGGGTGCGGGCCGGGATCGGCCGCACCTTCCAGACCCCGAGCGTGTTCGACACCCTCAGCGTCCTCGACAACCTCGACCTGGCCGAGTCGTTCCGACGGTCGTTCCCCCGCCTGTTCCTGCGGCGGCGGGGGATCACCGACGGGGTTGGCGCCACGCTGGAGCGCGTCGGGCTGACGCACATGCGCGACCAGGCCGCCGGCACCCTGAGCCACGGCCAGAAGAAGTGGCTGGAGATCGGCATGCTGCTCGTCCAGCAGCCGAAGCTGCTCCTCCTCGATGAGCCCGTGGCGGGCATGAGCCCGGAGGAGCGCCTCGAGACGGGCGCCCTGCTCCAGGAGCTGTCAGGCGACCACACGCTGATCGTGATCGAGCACGACATGGCTTTCCTGCGCCGGTTCGCCCGCCGGGTGACCGTGCTGCACGAGGGCCGCATCCTCTCCGAGGGCACGGTCGAGGAGGTCCAGTCCGACACCCGGGTGCGCGAGGTCTACCTGGGCCGGTCCCGTGACGAGCCGATGGCCGAGGCCGGCTCGTGAGGCTGGAGGTCGACGACGTGCGGGTCGCCTACGGGCGCACCGAGGTGGTCTACGGCGTGTCGCTCACCGTCCCTGACGGGAGCCTCACCTGCCTCATGGGCCGCAACGGCGTCGGGAAGTCGACGCTCCTGAACGCGATCATGGGCCTGCTGCCCCTGCGGGCCGGGAAGGTCAGCCTCGACGGCCGCGACCTGGCGAAGATGAGCCCGCCGAAACGGGCCCGGGCCGGCGTCGGCTACGTGCCCCAGGGCCACCAGGTGTTCCCGCACCTCACCGCGGCCGAGAACCTGCAGGTGGTTCTCGAGCGCGACCGGTCGGGCGACCCGAGCGCCATCGACGACGCCCTCGACCTGTTCCCGGCCCTGCGCAAGCTGCTCGACCGCCCGGCTGGCCTGCTGTCGGGTGGTCAGGCCCAGCAGCTGGCCATCGCCAGGGCCCTGGTGTCCCGGCCCCGGCTGCTCGTCCTCGACGAGCCGACCGAGGGCATCCAGCCTTCGATCATCCTCGAGATCGAGGATGCCATCGCCGAGCTGCACCGCACCACCGGCATGTCGATCCTCCTGGTCGAGCAGTACGTCGAGTTCGCCCTGCGCCTGGCCTCGCGGTACGCGGTGATGGAGGGCGGCCTCCTCACCCACGAGGGAGACACCGACGCCGTCGAGCTGGCCGCCTTCTCCGACCTGCTCGCCGTTTGAGCCATAGTTCCCGCGGTGCACCTCACCACCCACGAGCAGGAGCGCCTGCTGGTCAGCCTCGCCGCCATGGTGGCCCGTGACCGGCAGGCCCGAGGCGTCGTCCTCAACTACCCGGAGGCGGTGGCCATCCTCACGTCGTTCGTGCTCGAGGGGGCTCGCGACGGGCGGTCGGTAGCCGACCTGATGGACGCCGGGCGCCGGGTCCTGACCCGCGATCAGGTCATGGACGGGGTGCCCGAGATGCTGCGCGAGGTGCAGGTCGAGGCGACCTTCCCCGACGGCACCAAGCTCGTGACCGTGCACGAGCCCATCGGATGATCCCCGGTGAGGTGGTGGCCGACGGCCCGCCGGTCCAGCTGCTCCTCGGGCGGCCGACCGTCACCCTGCTCGTCGAGAACGCCGGCGACCGGCCGGTGCAGGTGGGGTCGCACTACCACTTCGCCGAGGCCAACCCGGCGCTGACCATGGACCGGGCGGCCGCCCGTGGGTGCCGCCTGGCCATCCCGGCAGGGACGTCGGTGCGTTTCGAGCCGGGGGTCGAGCGGACGGTCACGCTCGTGGCCCTGGCCGGCGCCCGGGTGGTGGCCGGCCTCCGCGGCGACGTGGCCGGCCCGCTCGACCCGGCCGTCTGATGGAGCTCGAGCGGGCGCGGTACGCCGCGCTCTACGGCCCCACCACCGGCGACCGGGTTCGGCTGGCCGACACCGACCTGTTCATCGAGGTCGAGCAGGACCTGGCCGGCGGCGGTGACGAGGCCGTCTTCGGCGGCGGGAAGGTCATCCGGGAGTCGATGGGCCAGGGCACCGCCACCCGGGCCGAGGGCACGCCGGACCTGGTGATAACCGGCGCCCTCGTCCTCGACCACTGGGGCGTGGTGAAGGCCGACATCGGGATCCGCGACGGGCGCATCGTGGCGCTCGGCAAGGCCGGCAACCCCGACACGATGGACGGGGTGCACCCCGACCTGGTCATCGGGCCGTCGACCGAGATCCTGGCCGGCAACG
>JBKJUI010000138.1:0-8592 GCA_046590775.1 Acidimicrobiales bacterium | reverse complement strand
CGAGCGCCAGCCAGCGGCCCATGGCCACGGCGTCGATCGGGCGGTGCCAGTTGTAGCCCTGCGCCAGGTCGCAGCCCATCTCGCACAGCTTCTCGAGCTGGCTCACGGTCTCCACTCCCTCGGCCACGACGTGGATGCCCAGGGCGTTGGCCAGGTTCACGACGCTGGCCACGATGGCGAGGTCTCCTGCGTTGGTGGCCAGCCCGGCCACGAACGAGCGGTCGACCTTCAGCTGGTCCACCGGAAACCGGCGCAGGTAGCTGAGTGACGAGTAGCCGGTGCCGAAGTCGTCGATGGCCAGGCCGACGCCCAGCTCCTTCAGCTCGACCAGCCGGGCGATGACGCCCTCGGTGTCCTCGACCGTGGCGCTCTCGGTGATCTCGAGCACGAGCGCGGCCGGCTCGAGGCCGGAGTCCTGCAGCGCGGCGGCGATCTCGGTGACGAGTCCTGGGCCCTGGAGCTGGCGGGCGGCGACGTTCACCGCGATGGTGAGGTCGCGTCCGTGGGCCTGGCGCCAGATGGCCGCCTGCCGACAGGCCTGCCGCAGGACCCAGCCCCCGATCGAGACGATCAGGCCGCTCTCCTCGGCGAGCTGGATGAACTCGCTCGGCGCCAGCAGCCCACGGGTGGGGTGGTTCCATCGAACGAGCGCCTCGAACCCGCGCAGCTCGCCGGACCGCACGTGGACCACGGGCTGGTAGTAGATGGTCAGCTCGCCGCGTGACACCGCCCATTCGAGGTCGTTGCGCAGCCCGGACCGCTCGACGGCCACGTCGCGCATCTCCGACTCGAACAGCTCGTAGTGCGACTTGCCCCGGGCCTTGGCCACGTACATGGCGGTGTCGGCCCCGCTCAGCAGCTCGTCGGTCGTCTCGCTCCCCGAGTAGAGCGCGAGCCCGACGCTGGCTCTGGCGTGCACCTCCTGGTCGAGGATGCGGAAGGGGTGCTGCAGCTCGCCGATGATGCGGGCCGCCACGGACTCGGCGGTCGGGCCGTCGGCCTCCTCGAGGAGCAGGGCGAACTCGTCGCCGCCGAAGCGGGCCACCGTGTCGCCGGGCCGCATGCACGCCTGCAGTCGCTGGCTCACCCCGGTGAGCAGGAGGTCGCCGGCGCCGTGGCCGAGGGTGTCGTTCACCGACTTGAAGTCGTCGAGGTCGAGGAAGGCGACGGCGAAGGGCCGGCCGTCCCGGGCCCGGCGGGCCACCGCGTTGTCGACCCGGTCGGTGAACAGCGCCCGGTTGGCCAGTCCCGTGAGGGGGTCGTGCCACGCCCGGATGCGCAGCTCCGACTCGAGGGCCACCCGCTCGCTCACGTCCCTGGTGTTGAGGACGTGGCCCCGCACGCCGGGGTCGTTGCACATGCTCGTCACCGCCGTCTCGACGTCGCGCCAGCTGCCGTCCCGGTGGCGCATCCGGGTCTGCACCATGCGAACACCCTCGCCGTCGCTCGGCGGGCCTTCGATGGCGGCGAGCAGCCCGGTTTCCTCGAGCGGCAGCCACGACCGCAGCTCCTGGCCCACCAGCTCCTCGGGCTGGTAGCCGAAGACCCGCTCGAGGGACGAGCTCTGGTAGGTGATCCTGCCGTCGCGGCCGACGATGGTGATGACGTCGGACGAGCTCTGGGCCAGCGAGCGGAAGCGGGCCTCGCTCCCGGCAACGTGCTCCAGGGCGGCGCCGGCCAGGGTGGCGATGAACTCGGCCAGCTGCACCTCGATGTCCCCGAACAGGTCGTTGACGTGGTGGTGGGTGAGGTAGAAGCAGGCCACGACCTCGCCGTCGCTCATGATCGGGGCGCAGAGAGCCGAGGTCAACCCGGCCAGGAGGAGGCTCTCGGCCGAGTCGGCCTCCTCCCTCGTTCCGGCGACGACCACCGCCCGCTGCTCGACGGCGCGCCTGAGAAGGGTCCGGCTCAGCTGGTTCAGGTTCTCGTCGGACTCGGTGGTGAGGTCGTCGCTGACGCCACCCGGCAGCTCGATGACGTGGCAGCGCTCCCCTCGCAGCAGCAGGAGCGCGGCGTCGCGCACCGCGTCGTAGACCGCGGGCGGCGAGGGGGCGGCGCCGATCCGCCGGCTCACGGCGAGCAGCGACTCGAAGCGGTCGGCCAGAGACAGGGTGGGGCGGGCCGCCGGAGGCTCGACGTGCCCGCTGTCGGGCAGCTCGGGCTCGAAGGCGGCCCGATACGCCTTGGCGAGGGCCAGCTCCCCTTCGGCCCCAGGCCCCTTCTTGGCGGCGGCGATGCGGGCCGAGGCCTCGCGGGTGAGCACGACCTCGTACTGGGCATCCTGCTCCTCGGCCACCTTCAGGCTGCGGGCCAGAAGGCGCTCGGCCCTGGCCGCCCGGCCCCGCAGGTCGGCGACCAGCGCACGCTCCCGAAGGGCATGGGGGCGGTTGTTGCGGTACGAGCGGGACAGCCGGTCGGCCTGCCGGGCGACCCGGCCGGCCCGGCGCAGCAGCCTCGCCCGCTCCTGTGGGGCATGGGCGTCGCAAGCCTCGACCCGCATCCGCAAGGCGGTGGCCAGCCACGGCTTGACCGGAGCCACGTACTCCTGGCGGAGGCCGGCGCCGGCGATGATGGCCTCCGCCTGCTCGAGGCGCGCCACGGCCTCGTCGAGATGGCCGACGTGGAGGAGCCTCAGCCCGTCGGCCAGGTGGACCTCCGAGGCGGTGTGGGCGTCGCCGTTGTCACGATCCAGCTCTGCGGCCACGAACTCCTCCGGGACGCGTCCAGCGGCGGCTCGGGCCCAGCCGCTGAGGACGATCCCGCTGGCGGCCTGGTCGCCGATGGCGGTGGCGGTGGCGTACAGGTCGCGGGCCAGCTCCACCGCGACGTCGAGCTCGCCGAGCCGGTAGTGGCTGAAGACGAGGTTCCACGTGGCCGTGTTCTGCTCCCACCGGTCCCCGGTCCGCTCCAGCAGGCGGATGGCTTCGCCGCACTGCTCGATGGACTCGCGGTAGCGCGACGAGGCGTAGAGCACCACGCCGCAGAAGCCCAGCGACTGCCCTTGGCCCCAGACGTCGCCCATGTCGCGTCGGATCTCGTGCGACCGCCTGGCGTAGGCGAGCCCGCGGGAGTACCAGGGGGCCATCGTCGCCACCGGCGCGTGCTCCGAGTAGGCCTGGGCCAGCTCGGGCGTGGGGGGGTAGCGCTCCGCCAGGTTCATCTCACGGATGTGGGCCCAGGCGCAGGGCATCTTGCCGGCACTGAACCAGTACACGTAGGCCAGCCTGCTGTACATGCGGATGGCCAGGAACTCGCGCTCGGATCCCTCGACGGGGCGCCGGGCGAGGAAGAGGCGGGGCAGCAGCGTGTGCAGCGCCTGCACGATGATCTCGGCCAGCGTGGCGAAGACCCACGCAACACCCGAACGGGGCACCCACCGCCCGAGGTCACGGAGCGCGCCCTCGAGGTAGCGGCGGGCGCTGGCCTGGTCGCCGGTCTTGAAGGCGACGTCGCCCAGCTTGCCGTCGAGCACGGCCCGCTGGACCGGGTCGGTGGTCAGCAACAGGGCGTGCTCGAGGAGGCGGCTCGCCTCGCCGTAGTCGCCCTGCAGGGTGAGCACGTCGCCCAGCCCCGTGGCGATCCGCGCCTGCAGCGCCCGGTCGGCCACGCTGTGCTGACCGGGCCGCGCCGGGCCGGCCGCCGCCCGCTCGGCGATGCGGTAGTGGGTGATCGCCACGTCCAGGGAGTGCACGTTCCTGGCCTGCTCGGCCGAGCGGAGGGCGTACGGGAGGGCCCGCTCCTGCTCGCCGGCGGCGTCGAAGTGGTAGGCCAGCTCGAAGACGTGATCGGCGTCGTCGGCCTCGATCCGCTCTGCCGTCCGCCGGTGCAGGGCCCGGCACTCGTCCTCGCCCAGCCGGCCGAGGAGCGTCTCCCGCAGCTTGTCGTGGGCGAAGGAGCACCGGCTGCGGCCGTTGTCTGGATGCTCGAGCGGCCGGTTCGGTTCCTCGTCGACCCACAGGATGCGCCGACGCCGAGCCTCGTCGAGCGCCGGTGTCACCTCGGTCGCCGCCTGGCCGGTGAGGGCGACGGCCAGGCCGAGGTCGAACTCCTTGCCGAGCACGGCGCCCATCGTCAGCAGGGTGAGGGCCTCGGGTCCCAGCAGCTCGAACCGACGGGCCAGGATGAGCGCGGCGCGCCGAGAGGTCTGGACGTCCCTCATCGGGCCTGGATCCACCTCCCACCCGGTCGCGGTGTCCCGGAGGGCGCCGGATTCCACCATGCCGCGCAGTACGGCCGACGCCATGAAGGGGCTGCCCTCGGCCAGCCGCACCACGGTGGCGACGGCATCGGCCGGGAGGGGCCCGGCCATCGACGAGCACAGGGCCTCGACGTCGCCCGCCCGGAACGGCGCCAGCGCCACCCGGACGAGCGGGCGGAGCGCCCGGAGCGGGTGGCCGGCCGGCACGTCCTCTGAGCGGAAGGCGGCGACGACGAGCACGTGGCCGCTTGACCGGCTCCGGCGGGCGCGCCACCGGGCGAGCAGGGAGATCGTCATCCCGTCGGCCCACTGGCAGTCGTCCAGGATCACCAACGCCGGGCGGCCCGGCTCCCCGAGGGTGTCGAGCAGCGCGGTCAGGGCGTCGATGCTGCGGGTCTCCCCGTACTCCTCGGGCCCGAGCTCGGTCTGGTCGGCCGCCTGCAGCGTCGCCGCCAGGCCGGGGAGGGCGGCGGCGGCGGCCTCGACCCGGTCGCCCAGCCGCGTGCGCATGGCCGTGGCCGTCGAGACGTCGCGCCCGGCGGCCGTGACGATCCCGTTCACCACGCCGTCGAGCACCTGGAAGGGGCGCTGCGCGCCGTGGTCCAGGCCCTGGCCCCGCAGGACCCAGAAGTCCTGCCGCCCGGCCTGAAGGGCCACCTCGTCGAGCAGTCGGGTCTTCCCGCCACCGGACTCGGCCTCGACGAGCACCAGGCCGCCCTCGGCGCCCGCCGTGCGCTCGAGCAGGCCGGTCATGATGCTCAGCTCCTCGGCCCGGCCTACGAAGGAGGGCTCGGTCAGGGCGCGGCGGCGGTCACGCAGCCCCGGGGTGACGGCCGGCTCGGCCGTGCCCGCCTGGAGGGCGGCGACGATGTCGTTGACGTCCGCCAGCGCCGCCTCCGCCGACTGGTAGCGCTCATCGGGGTCCTTGCCGAGCAGCCGCTGCACGACCCCGTCGACGGCACGCGGGACGGCGACCCCGAGCGCCCGCAGGTGTGGCGGTGGCGTGTTCAGGTGGTGGCGCAGCACCTCGCCGACCGTGTCTCCCTCGAAGGGCGGGTGCCCGGCGAGGCACTCGAAGAGCAGGACGCCGAGGGAGTACAGGTCCGAGCGGTGGTCCACGCCCAGACCGATGAGCCCCGCGGCCTCGGGCGCCAGGTAGCGGGCCGTGCCGACGGGCTCGTCGCGGAGGGACACGTCGAGACCGGCGCTGCGGGCGAGCCCGAAGTCGATCAGCTGGGCCCGCTCCAGCGGCTCATCGCCCTGGACGATGACGTTGGCCGGCTTCACGTCGCGGTGCAGGACGCCCTGCTCGTGGACCAGCCGCAGCACGCCCAGCACGTCGGCGGCGACCCGGAGGGCAGATGCCACCGACAGTGGGCCGCGTTCCAGGCGCTCGCCGAGCGTCTGGCCGTCGAGGCAGGGCTGGACGAGGAAGAAGAGCGTGCCGTCGTGGCCGCTCGCCAGCAGCGGGCGGAACGAGTCGCTTCCCAGGACCTCGAGCACGTAGGCCTCGTGCTCCAACCGCATCCGCACGGCGGTCGAGACCTCGGTCGTGGCCACGATCTTGACGATCACAGGCGAACCGTCGGAGGTGTCGACCCCGGCGTAGGTGTCGATCCCGTTCCGCTGCTTGAGGAGGCGCCCCAGTGCGAAGCGCTCGCCGATCCGGGCCTGGAGTGCCTCAGCTCCCATCTTCATCCCGGCCCTTCGCTGCTCCCCCGGGGTCGCCGGCTGATCGCACGTTCCTGCCCATATGTTCGGTCCCGGGGTCGGCTACTTGAGTCTTTGGGTGATCGGACTGGAAGGAGGACCCGGGCTCTACCGCGCCCGGTGACGGCGGCGACGGCCAGGAGCGACGGCTCCAACATCGGCGACATCGCCGTGTCTCCCGACGGGAACCCGGTCATCCGGCGGCGGGCGGCGCCAGATCAGCGGCGGCGCCGACCCTTGTCCGGGTCGAGGCGGTCGGCCTCGGCGCTCATCGAGTCGGCCTCGGACCGAGCCCGCTCGGCCTCGAGGGCCTGCTGCTCGGCGGCCAGGTGGTCCTTCCTGGCCCGGGCCGCCCGCTCCTCGGCTTCGGCTGCCTGGTGATCGGCCTCGAGCTTCGCCACCTCGGCGAGCCCGCGCTGCTGCTCGGCCTGCTCACGCCGAACCTCCTTGCTCTTGGCCGACTTGCGCCGGCTGACCAGGAGGAGGATGGCGATCACCACGAGGGCGACGAGCACGACGGCGATGATCACGGCAATGTCCACGCCCAACATCCTCCCCGCCGGGTTCCCGGCCGACACGTCCGCACCCAGGGAGGATCCTTCAGGTTGTAGTGGCACCTACCGCCCCCACGAGGTCAAGTCGTGGGGGCGGGACGCCGATCTTGTGACATGGCCCACCTTCGCACTGGTCGCACCCGTGGCCGCCAGGCGGGGACCTCATGATCGCCCTCCTCGTCATCGAGGTCACGTTGGCTTCGGTGGTCTTCTGCGCCGACTCCGTCGACGACGAGGACCGCCGGCCCGTCGAGCGCCTCGCCCGCAGCCTGCTCTGGATGGTGACGCTGACCAGGTGGTTCACCCATCGCAACGTGGTGAAGCTGGGACGATTCGGCGCGGTGGTCTGGTTTTTGGTGACCAGCGGTTGGCTCCTCAGCATGGAGTACGACCGGCTTTCGAAGCCGGCCTTCATGGTGCTCGCCCCGGCGACCATGGGATTTGTCGTCTACTGCGTCGATGCCATCTCGGGGGACCTGCAGAACAAGCCGAGGCAGCGCCTCCTCCGCAGCGTGCTGTGGGTCGGCCCCATCGCCCACTACATGAGCGACGACGACAGCGTCTCCCTGATCCACGCCAGCGTGACGGTCTGGGTCGTGCTCACCACCGGCTGGCTCCTGGGCCTCCTCGTCGACCGGGTCGCCGTCCCCCTGGGAGGATTCGGATGAGCCTGCTCACCGCCTTCCGCGAGCGACGTCCGTTCCCCGGACAGGATCCGTGGGTCGTGGCCCACGACGGGTCGCTGCTCCTCGTCCAGTCGGCCGGAGGAAACCGTCGGATCGTCGTCAAGCAGTTCAGCGACCTCGAGCACATGGACCGCAACGTGGAGACCGTGATCTGGGCGCCGAGCAGCTCGAGCGACCGAAGCCGCCAGCTGTGGGCGCCGGAGCTGCATTACGTCGGAGGCAGGTGGTACGTCTACTTCACGGCCAGCGACGGCCGGAAGGCCAACCACCGCACCCACGTACTCACAGCCGACCACCCGCTCGGCCCCTATCGCACGCTCGGGCCGGTCTACGACCCCGCCCACGACGTGTGGGCCATCGACCTCACCGTCTTCACGCACGCGGGCAACCTGCATGCGGTGTGGTCCGGATGGGAGCAACCCGACGACGGCTTCCCACAGAACCTGTACATCGCGCCGATGGCGAACCCGTGGACGATCAGCGGGGAACGCCGATGCCTGTCTCGGCCCGAGCATGCCTGGGAGACCAGCGTGGCGCCCGTCAACGAGGGCCCGACCGTTCTCCGCGATCCTGGGTCAGGACGCCTGTTCATCCTCTACGCAGCCGATGCCAGCTGGACCCAGGCGTACAAGACGGGGCTGCTTGCGTGGGTGGGCGGTGACGTCGCCGATCCAGCCTCATGGCAGAAGCTGCCCGGCCCGTTCTTCGCCGGCGGTGGCCATGCCTCGGTGGTCGACACCCATGCCGGCGCCTCCTTCGTCTACCACCGCAAGCTGAGCTCCGATCCGGGCTGGGCCGACCGGGAGATCCTGTGGGCCCCCCTCGACTGGGACGCCGACGGCTTCCCGACCGTGCGGACGCAGCTTCCGTCCGGCCACGAGGCGGCGCCCACTGAACGAGCGCGGCCCGTTCTCGTTCAGGGTGGGGATCACGGCTTCGTGAGGGTCGGCGCCTGAGCCTCCCTGGCTGGCGCCGCCTCCGGCCCCGCCGGCAACCTTCTCTAGGGAACGAGGCCGGGCGAGCCCACCAGCCTCCCCGGCGGTTGCGAACCCAGTCAGCTACGGCCCGCCACGCCCAGTACATGACCGAGAACGACCTGCGACCGCCCTCGCCCAGCTCGGTTCAATGGTGGAGATGCGCATCAGCCCGCCGTACCATGAATTTCGGATCCAGGAACTCGAGTTGACCGGCGGGAGGATGCGACGTCGGGGCACCGTCTCCAACCTGACTCACTGCGCGTTCGGCGTGACCGCTTCGGCCGCACCCCAACCGTTGCGCCTCGGCCCTGTGGCCTGTCGCTCTGACCGATCGGCGGGTATCCCAGGGTGCTTCACTCTCACCTAGCCACGGCGCGGTGCGAGCAAGCCGACGCCGGTCCGGCCCCGGCTTCGCCCTTTTGGGAAGGGGCTCCAGGAACGAGGCAACACGCCGCTCGGTCGCCGCC
>JBKJUI010000069.1:0-2731 GCA_046590775.1 Acidimicrobiales bacterium | reverse complement strand
GGCGACCGGCGACGGCACCCACGCCGGCCAGCGCCAGCAGGCCGATGCCGAGCAGCGCAGCACCGACCGGGAGCTCACCGTCGCGGCGAGCCGAGCTGGGCGTGTCGAGCAGGCTCGGTGCGCCGCTGGACGGGTTCAGGCCGCTCCAGAGGTCGTCACGGCTGGGAGCGAGGAACGGCGCCGGGGATCCAGCCACGGGCGTCGAAGCGAGGGCCGGCTCGGGCCGGGGGGCAGCAACGGCGGGGTTCGTCGGGTTCTGGCCTGCCGGGGCCGCCGGGCTGGAGGCGGTCGGAGCGGAGGTGCCTGGCCGCGGGGCGGGCGTCACCACTGCCGGCGCCGTGGAGGGGTTGGCGCTGGGCACCGTCGGCGTGCCGGAGGCGGGGTTCGGCCTGTTGGGGATCGCATCGGGCGTGCCCAGGACCGGGTCGGGCGTGCCCAGGACCGGGTCGGGCGTGCCCACGACCGGGTCGGGCGTGACGGCGGCGGTGACGATGTAGGTGGCGTTCCGCAAGGTCCCCGGCCTGACGTTGGCCGGGTTGGTGGCGTCGAGGGGGTCGTTCGTGGTGTACACGATGTAGTTGTAGATGCCCACCTGGTTCGGGCGGTCGACGTAGACGAACTTCGTCTTCGGTTCGGTGGCCGGGACGGCGATCAGCACGTTGGCGGCATCATCGGTCACCACGACCGCCGTTCCGAGCGGGGCGTGGCTCACCGGGAAGTCGATGCTGATGGCGACTGTCGGCTGCGTGTCGATCGGGCCGGTGAGCGGCTCGCCGACGCCGTCGGTGATGTTGATGGTGGCCTGAGGCGAACACGCCCAGGCGGCGCTGGCCCCCCCGAGCGTCGCAGCCAAGGCCCCGCCGACGAGGAGCCGTGTCGCGCTGGAGCGGTGGCGTGGGTGTCGCAGCATCAGAGGTGCCTCCTGTGCGCAAGAGCGCTGATTGTTACAGAGAGTCGACGAACCGAAGGATCGCTCGAACTTGGCCGGACGATACGCTTGTATCGGGTCTGGAGACAAGAGATGTTCGCTTGAAATGGGCAAAATTTTACTGGTGCCTTGACACTGAACGTGGGAAAGTGGAAGGATCGCTCGGCTCTCCAAGTGGAGGGAGTCCGAGCCCGAGCACACCTAGGGGTGGCCATGCGTCTTCGAAAAGTACTCCTTGTGACCTTCTTGGCACTGGCCGTGCCCGTTGGGACGGCCTCCTTGGCTTACGCCTGCACTGCGCTGGCGACGATCAACGTCACGTCGGGTGCTGCTGCTCCCGGCCAGACCGTCTCCGGAACGGGCAAGGGCTTCAACGGTGGCTCGCACGGCGTCGACCCGGCCACCGCCGTAAAGGTGCCGGTACAGCTTCGCTTCAACAGCCGCTCGGGCCCGGTCTTGGTCGAAGGGGTGTTGCCCGACGCGAGCGGCAACATCGCCTTCTCCTTCCCCGCTCCGAACGTTCCGGCAGGCCAGTACGTGCTGATCGGCATTCAGAATGACGTCATCAGCGACCCGGGTCGCCCCGCCACGGGCAACCCGTTCTACGGGACCCCCGCCCGTCAGACGCTGACCATCTCCGCTGCCGCTGCCCGCTCCGACGCCACCAGGGCTGACGGCGTCCCGGCCCCGGTTGCGGTGTCCGACCCGGCCACCACGGCGCCGGCCGCAGCCAGCTCCACGCCGGCCCCGCCCGCCGCCGCGGCGGCAACGGCCAGCGTCGCCACTCGACCCGGCCAGACCGCTCCTGCGGCCGCCTCGGGCTCGGGTTCGGCCGCAGCCTCCGCCGCTCCGCTGCAGGCTGGTCAGGTGGCCACCAGCGGTGGTTCGGCCGCAGCAACCAGCGGCGGCCCGATCGTGGCCGGCGACCTCGGTGCCGGCTCGGGCACGCCCGCAGCCGCAGCCGCAGCCGCAGCTGGTGCCGCCGCCGCCACCACGACGGCCACGCCCGACCTGGTGTCCAGCACCTCGCCCGACGGGGGCTCGATCGTCCCGGCCATGCTGCTGATGCTGCTCGGCCTCGGCCTCGGTATCACCGCCTCGGCCCGCTGGGCCGTCGGCCGGCTGCCGCAGCTGCGCAGGACCGCCGCCGCCTAGGGGACACGATCATGGCCGGCGCCGAAGGGCGCCGGCCTCGGACGCACATACACCGGGTGGGCGAGCGCCCGGAGAAGCAAGGATCGGTGCAGACGGCGGGTCTCCGCCGTCTGCACCGGTCCTTTTCTCTGCGCATCCGCCCTCGGCGGTCCGCAGCGCATAGCATGACGTCGGGCTGGGGCCGGCGTGAAGGAACTCACCGAGGCCGTGGCGGCATGTGGCTGGCGGCTCCCCGACGAAAGGCAAGCTCTCGTGATGCACGTTGCGGTTCCGAGGTCTGCAATGGCCGTCTCCACCCGCCTGCTGGTGGCCCTCGTGGTCGTGTGCGGCCTGGTGGCGGCCCGGCCCGGCGTGGTGCACGCCGACGAGCGGGCCACCGAGAGCACCCGTGTCGGCAACGATGTCGGGCCGGTTCGCGGCCGTGACGTCACCACCGTGGCCGTCGACCCGGCCGACCCCCGGCACATCGTCGAGGTCAACGAGGACTTCATCAACGCCCGGTGCACCTACCGGGTGTCGTTCGACAGCGGCGCCACCTGGGCTGGAGGCACCCTCCAGGCCCCGGCCGCCTTCGACCAGCCGGCCTGCAGCCGCTTCGACGGCGGCGACTACGCCCACGTCGACGTGGGTTCGGTGGCCTTCGGCACC
>JBKJUI010000027.1:0-4091 GCA_046590775.1 Acidimicrobiales bacterium | reverse complement strand
GCCGCCGGAGTCGTCGACCCTCCCGCCGCTGCGGCGGGGTCGCTCGGCCCGGCTCTCGGCCGCCTGGTAGAGCTCGGTGCCGATGACCGGCTTGATCCCCTGCGCCCGGCACTCCTTGTAGAACTCGAGCACGCCGTACATCACGCCGTGGTCGGTGATGCCGAGCGCCGGCTGCCCGTCGGCCACGGCGGCCGCCACGACCTCCTGCACACGGGACGCACCGTCGAGCATCGAGTACTCGGTGTGCTGGTGCAGGTGGGTGAAGGACCCGGCCAACGCCTTCTCCTGTTGGCCGCCACTGGGGACAACCTGTGGGACAGCCTGTGGACAGACTACAAGGATGTGATTCGACGAACCTACAGCGGAGGCAGGCCGCACCGCTACCGTTCGGCCATGGCTCCTCTGTCCGACGGGGAGGCCCGTCTGCGAGCTCGGAACGCCGAGCTCGCCGCCTGGGCTGAGCGCGCCGACCACGACCTCAAGTCGCCTCTCGCCGTCATCAGCGGCATGGCTGAGACGCTCGAGGTGGCGTGGGACCGCCTCAGCGCCGACGACCGGGCCCGGATGCTGGCATCCATCAAGAACCAGGCCGCCCGTGCCGTCGTCATGATCGACGAGGCCGTGGCGCTGGCCCGCAAGCCCGAGCCCGCCGGCTCCGAAGGCAAGGGGCAGCCCGCCGGCTCCGAAGGCAAGGCTGAGCCGTAGCGGGAGACGATGAAGGGTGCAACCACCTCTATCGTGGGTCGTCGATGAGGATCCTGGTGGTAACGGCCCACCCCGACGACGTCGACTTCGGCTGCGCCGGGTCGGTGGCCGTCTGGGTCTCCGAGGGGCACGAGGTCGCCTACTGCCTCTGCACCAGCGGGGAGGCCGGTGAAGCGCCTCCCGACGTGCCCCGCACCGAGGTACCGGTGCTGCGCGAGCGGGAGCAGCGGGCGGCGGCGGCGGTCGTCGGGGTCACCGACCTGACGTTCCTGCGGCACCCCGACGGCCGGCTGCAGCCCACCCTCGACCTGCGCCGCGACATCAGCCGGGTCATCCGACGGGTTCGCCCGGAGCGGGTGGTCTCCCAGTCCCCCGAGCGGGTCTGGGAGCGGATCTACGCCTCCCACCCCGACCACCTCGCCGCCGGCGAGGCCACCATGGCCGCCGTCTACCCCGACGCCCGCAACGCCCACGCCCACCCCGAGCTGCTGGCCGAGGGATTCGAGCCGTGGACGGTCGAGGAGCTGTACGTGATGGGTTCGGGGTCGTCGGGCGCCGGCCCCGTGTACGTGGACATCACCGACACCCTCGAGGCCAAGGTCAAAGCCCTCGGCGCCCACGCCAGCCAGACCGGCTCGATGACCGACCTGGCCGACCGCATGCGGGCATGGGGCACGATGGTGGCCAAGGCCGGCGGCCTCCCCGACGGCCGCCTGGCCGAGGCCTACGGCCGGGTCGACACCCGCTGACCGCGACGGTCGGCGCCGCAATCGCCGACGGGAATGCCCACTTCTGGTTCCTGGAGATACCAAAAGTGGGCACTCGCTGTCGGCGCAAGGTCGGCAGGCCTTCCGGTGGCCGTGCGGCGTGGGATTTGCCGAGGTGCGCAGGTAGCGTCGCGGCCGTGACGACGGACGACATGGACTACGACGTCGTGGTGGTCGGCAGTGGGTTCGGGGGCAGCGTGGCCGCCCTCCGGCTCACCGAGAAGGGCTACCGGGTGGCCGTGCTCGAGGCTGGGCGGCGCTTCGATGAGACGACCTACCCGAAGACCTCGTGGCAGCTCCGGTCGTTCCTGTGGCTGCCCCAGCTCGGCTGGTACGGGATGCAGCGGATCTCGCTGCTCAAAGACGCCATGATCCTCTCGGGCGCCGGCGTCGGCGGCGGGTCGCTCCTCTACGCCAACACGCTCTACGAGCCGCTCCCGCCGTTCTTCAACGACCCGCAGTGGAACCACATCACCGACTGGCGCGACGAGCTGGCTCCCGCCTACGACCAGGCCAAGCGGATGCTCGGGGTCGTGCCGAACCCGACGATCACGCCGTCGGACGAGGTGATGATGGCGGTGGCCGAGGAGATGGGCGTGGGCGACACGTTCCACACCACGCCGGTCGGTGTGTTCTTCGGCGAGCCGGGGGTGGAGGTCGAGGACCCCTTCTTCGGCGGGGTGGGCCCGGCACGGCGGGGTTGCATCGAGTGCGGCGAGTGCATGACCGGCTGCCGGCACGGCGCCAAGAACACGCTGCTGAAGAACTACCTCTACCTGGCCGAGAAGGCCGGCGCCGTCGTCCACCCGCTCACCACGGTGGACACCGTTCGCCCGGCCGGGAAAGGGTACGAGGTCCACACGACGCAGACGGGGCGCTGGCTGCGCAGACGCCAGTCGCCCACGTTCCGGGCCCAGCACGTGGTGTTCGCCGCCGGCACCATGGGCACCCAGAAGCTGCTGCACCGCCAGCGGGACGAGGGGACCCTTCCGCACCTGTCCGCCCGGCTCGGTGAGCTGACCCGGACCAACTCCGAGGCGATCGTGGGCGCCCGCACCCTGCGGACCGACACCGACTTCACCCGGGGCGTGGCCATCACCTCGTCGTTCCACCCCGACGAGCACACCCACATCGAGCCCGTCCGCTACGGCAAGGGCAGCAACCTCATGGGACTGCTCACGACCGCGCTGGCTGACGGCGACCGCGGGCCGCGGCCGCTGACCTGGGCCCGTCAGGTGGCTCGCCAGCCGGTCACGATGCTGCGCAACCTGAGCATGCGGCGGTGGTCCGAGCAGACGATCATCGCCCTGGTGATGCAGACGAGGGACAACTCCATCACCTGCTTCACCAAGCCTGGGCTGTTCGGCCGGCGCCTCACCTCCAAGCAGGGCCACGGCGAGCCGAACCCGACGTGGATCCCGAGCGGCCACGACGCCGTGCGCCGTATGGCCCGGCGGATCCGCGGCTTCCCGGCAGGCGGCTGGAACGACGTGTTCAACGTCCCGATGACGGCGCACTTCCTCGGTGGCGCGGTCATCGGCGACAGCCCCGAGGCTGGAGTGATCGACCCCTACCACCGCGTCTACGGCCACGACGGCCTCCACGTCGTCGACGGTGCCGCCGTCTCGGCCAACCTCGGCGTCAACCCCTCGCTGACCATCACCGCCCAGGCCGAGCGGGCGATGTCGCTGTGGCCGAACCGCGGCGAGCCCGATTCCCGGCCACCGCTCGGCACTCCCTACCAGCGGGTCGAGCCGGTCCCTCCGAGCCAGCCCGTGGTGCCGGCGTCAGCGTCCGGGGCGCTGCGCATCACCCCTCGCCGGGAGGCCACGCCCTCCACCTGACCGGTCGGCCAGAAGCTGGGTGGGATCGGGCTCCGGAGAGCCCGATCCCCCAACAGCTGCGCTACGAAGGCCCGGCCATGCCGACGATCGGCCGGTTGAGGGGGATGCCGCCGGTGGAGCCGAGGAAGGTGGCGTCACCGAAGGCGAAGATCCCGCCGTCCGACGCCACCAGCCAGTAGCCCAGACCGGACTCGGTGATGGCCATCCCGACGATCGGCCTGGTCAGCGGGACGCCGCCAGTGGAGCCGAGGAAGACGGCGTCACCCGCCGCGGTGATGGCACCGTCGGACCCGACCAGCCAGTAGCCGTTGCCGCTGGGCGTCGGGGCCATGCCAACCACGTTCCTGGGAGCCGGGCCGGAGGGGAAGAAGCGGGCGTCACCGAAGGCGAAGATCCCGCCGTCGGACGCCACCAGCCAGTAGCCGTTGCCGGTCGGGGTCGTGGCCATGCCGACGATCGGGCGGTTCAAGGGCGTGGCGCCGGTCGACCCGAAGAAGCGGGCGTCACCGAAGGCGAAGATCCCGCCGTCCGACGCCACCAGCCAGTAGCCCCGGCCGGACGGGGTGGAGCTCATCCCGACGACCGGCCGGTTCAGCGGGATGCCGCCGGTCGAGCCGAAGAACGCCGCATCACCGAAGGCGAAGATGCCGCCGTCCGACGCCACCAGCCAGTAGCCGTTCTCCGAGGGCGTGTTCTCCATCCCCACGATCGGGCGGTTCAGCGGGATGCCTCCGGTCGAGCCGAAGAAGGCGGCATCTTCGCCTTCGGTGACGCC
>JBKJUI010000426.1:0-3894 GCA_046590775.1 Acidimicrobiales bacterium | reverse complement strand
GTGGCCGCCCGGGACGGCGGCGGCGCCGTGATCGACGCGTTCGCCGGGGCGGGCGGAGGGACGGTTGCTGCGGTGTCGCCCGGCGCCACCGCCCCCGGCTCGCCCTCGATCACCGCCGGCACCGGACCGACCGGTGCCGCCTGCGGTGGCGACGAGCCACAGGCCACGGCGCCGAGGACGGCGATCACGAGCACGAGCATCCGGATCCGCTCGTTCATCCCGACCATGACCGGACCAGCCTGCCGGACGCAGCGCCCTCACCGAGCCTCACCCCCCCTGCGAGTGCCCACTTCCGCTCTCGCCAGGAGCCAGAAGTGGGCACACTCGAAGCTGAAGGAATGGCCACTATGGGAGCGGATGCTCGTACGATGCGAGCGTGGAGCTGCGGGTCGACGAGCTGGCGGAGCGGACGGGGACCTCGGTCGACACCATCCGCTACTACCAGGGCCGGGGCCTCCTCGATCCTCCTGTCCGACGCGGCCGCATCGCCCTGTACCGCCAGGAGCACGTCGAGCGCCTCGAGCGGATCCGGCAGCTCCAGGGTCAGGGGCTGTCCCTGGTCGCCATCGGCCGGCTTCTCTCGGGCGAGCTCGACCCACGCGACGAACCGCTGCTCGCCGCCGTGGCCGGCGCCGGTCGTCCGGGCCCGGGGGTAACGCTCCAGGAGCTGGCCGAGCGCAGCGGGATCCCGCTCGGGCTCCTCCAGGCGGCGGAGCGCGAGGGCCTGATCTCGCCGGTCGGCGGCCGTTACTCGACGGCCGACGCCGAGGCCGCCCGGGCCGGGCTCCGCCTCCTGGAGCTGGGGCTGCCGCTGCCCGAGCTGCTCACGCTGGCTCGCCGCCATCACGAGCACGTGCGGTCGGTGGCCGAGGAGGCCGTGGCGTTGTTCGACGAGCACGTCCGTCAGCCGCTGCAGAAGGGCGGCCTTCCGGCCGAGGACGCCGCCCGGAGCCTGGTCGAGGCGTTCTCCGCCATCCTGCCGGCCACCCTCGCCCTGGTCAGCCACCACTTCGAGCGCACGCTCCTCGCCGTGGCCACCGAGCACATCGAGCACGTCGGCGCGCCCGACGAGCTGGCCGCCATCGCCGCGGCCACAGGCCCCGGCAGCGCGGCGTGACGGGCCTGCCGCAGGGCGACGAGAAGCGCAAGGCCGTGCAGGCGATGTTCGACACGATCGCCCCGCGCTACGACCTGGTCAACCGGGTGATGACCTTCCGAATGGACGTGGGGTGGCGGCGGCGCACGGTGCGCGAGCTCGGGCTGCGCCCGGGGTCGCTGGTCGTCGACCTGGCCTCCGGCACCGGCGACCTCTGCCACGACCTGGAGCGGGCCGGCCTGCGGCCCCTCGCCGTCGACCTGTCGTTCGGGATGCTCGACCACGCCACCTCGGCGGCCCCCCGGGTGCAGGGCGACGGCCTCGCCCTCCCCTTCGCCACCGGCTCGATCGACGGCGTCGTCTGCGGCTTCGCCCTCCGCAACTTCGTGGCCCTGCCGCCGATGCTGGCCGAGCTGGCCCGCGTCATCCGGCCCGGCGGCCGGATCGCCCTGCTCGACGTCAGCGTGCCCGCCAACCCGCTCCTTCGGGCCGGGCACGGCGTCTACTTCTCGAAGGTGGTGCCGATGATCGGCGGCCTCCTCTCCGACGGTGCGGCCTACCGCTACCTGCCCCGCTCGGTGGCCTACCTCCCCGAGCCGGCCGAGCTGCTGGGCATGGTCCGCGACGCCGGTTTCACCACGATCGAGCGGGCTCAGCTGTCCACCGGCATCAGCCAGCTCATCTCCGCCACCCGCGACCACCAGCCGCCGGTCGTGCCATGACGGCTGCGCCGGCCACCGCCCTGCGGGCCGTCACCCGGCGGCTGGCTCCCGGGACGTGGGCCGAGCACCCCTGGCGGGCCGATCCCGACGTGCTGTTCGAGCGTGAGGGGTGGGGGTTCGCCGGGCGCGGCGCCGCCGTGCGGGTCCCGGCTGCGGTGGTGGCGTCGGCGCTGGCCTCCTTCGACGTCGATGACGAGCTCGACCGCTCCGGCTCGGGTCCGGTGGCCTTCGCCACCCTGCCCTTCGACACCGGGGCGCCCGGCTCCTTCGTCGTCCCCGCCGGTCTCGTCGTCCGGGCGCCCGACGGCGCCGAGTGGGAGACCGTCGTCGACGGCGTCGCCATCGAGGAGGCCAGGTCGTGGGGCCCCGAGCCCGACGGCTTCACGCTCCGGTCGCCGGTGCCCCACGGCACGTGGGAGGACGCCGTCGACACCGCCGTCGACCGCATCCGGGCCGGAGCCATCACGAAGGTGGTCCTGGCCCGCGAGGTCGAGGTCGTCGCCAACCGGCCGATCGTGGTGCCCACGGTGCTGCGCCGCCTGCGCGCCCTGTACCCCTCGTGCACGACGTTCCTGGTCGACGGCTTCCTCGGGGCCAGCCCCGAGGTCCTCGTCGCCCGCTCGGGCCGGGCGGTGCGCAGCCGGCCCCTCGGTGGCACCCGGCCCCGCAGCGGTGACCCCACCGTCGACGCCGAGGAGGCGGCCCGGCTGCTCGGCAGCGACAAGGACCGACGGGAGCACGCGGTCATCGTCGACGCGCTGGCCGCCACCCTCGGCCGCGTCTGCGCCGACCTCGACGTGCCGGCCACCCCCGACATCGTGCAGCTGCGCAACGTCCTGCACCTCGGCACCGAGATCCACGGCCACCTGACCGAGCCGGCGCCCACGGTGCTGGAGCTGGCCCGGCTGCTGCACCCCACCCCGGCCGTGGGGGGCTTCCCGACCGACGAGGCGCTGGCCCTCATCGCCGAGCTCGAGCCCCGGGGCCGAGGCCGCTACGCCGGACCGGTCGGCTGGGTCGACCGCCGGGGCGACGGCGAGCTGGTCCTCGGCATCCGCTCGGCGTCGGTCGACGGCGCCCGGGCGTCGATGTGGGCTGGCGTCGGCGTGGTCGAGGGCTCGGACACCGCCGCCGAGCTGGCCGAGACCCAGTTCAAGCTCCAGGCCCTCCTGGCCGCCATCGTCCGGCCCTGAGCCGGGTCAGGCGATGGTCGAGACGATGCCGTTGGTCTCGACCATCCGCACGCGGTTGATCCCGTCGCTCAGGTAGAGGCGGTTCTGGCCGTCGACGGCGATGCTGAGCAGCTGTTCGAAGGTCGTCTGGGTGGCCGGCCGGCCGTCCTCGTAGAACCCGGCGACGTCGGGGCTCACCGGCCCCGCCGCCGTGGTGATCACACCCCCAACCACCTTCCGGACGAACGAGCTGCCATCGATCACGTACAAGGCCCCGTCCGGGCCGGTGGCCACGCCTTTGGGACACCCCACGCTGACCTGGGTGGCCTGGCCCCCCTCCTTGTACGACCCGTTCGGGTTGCCGGCCACAGTCCTGATCTGCTTGGTGGCCAGATCAACCTTGCGCACCCTGCCGTTGTTGCAATCGGCGATGTAGAGGTTCTTGCTCTCCTGGTCGATGGCCAGGGCGCTGGGCTGGTCCAGCTGCGCCTTGTCCGCACTGTCGCCATCACCGGAGAAGCCCTTGGCGTCCGCTCCCGCCACCACGGTCAGGGCACCGCTCCTGGGGTCCAGTCGGAGGACCTGCGACCCCGTGGCCAGGTAGAGCTGGCCTTGGCCATCGGCGGCGACGGCGGCGATGGGGGCGAGGGTCTGGCTCAGCGGGCCCTCCGGGCGCAGGCTCCGGACGACGTCGTCCTCGTCGACGGACAGGAGGCGGGCGTTCTGGTGGTCCAGGATGACGCCTCGGCTGCCCGGAACGTCGATGACGGCAGCCGGGCCGTCGAGGTTCGCCTCCCTCGCCGGCGAGCCCTCGACGAACTGCCCCCCCTGTCCGGGTCCTGCGACGGTGGCGATCGAGCGGCCCACGACCTGCACCACCCGGTTGTTCCCTGCGTCGGCGATG
>JBKJUI010000415.1:0-5977 GCA_046590775.1 Acidimicrobiales bacterium | reverse complement strand
CGGCAACCAGGGCCTGCTCCTTCTCGGCGGTCGTAAAGCGGCGCGACCACCGAGCGAGCGGCACCCGTTCGGCTATGCCCGCGAGCGCTACTTCTGGGCCTTCGTCGTGGCTCTCGTCCTGTTCAGCATGGGCGGGCTCTTCGCCCTTTACGAGGGGATCCAGAAGCTCCGCAAGCCTCACGACCTCGAGTCGGCGGGGATCGCCATCGGCGTGCTCATCTTCGCCATCTGCCTCGAGGCGTACAGCCTGCGCACCGCGGTGGTGGAGACCAACAAGATCAAGAAGCCCGACGAGAGCTACTGGGCGTTCATCAAGCGGTCGAAGGTGCCCGAGCTGCCGGTCGTGCTCCTGGAGGACGTCGGCGCCATGGTCGGCCTGGTGCTGGCCCTGATCGGTGTCGTCCTGGCCTCGGTCACCGAGGAGCCCCGCTACGACGCCCTCGGCTCGGTGGGGATCGGCATCCTGCTGGTCGTCATCGCCATCACCCTCGCCGTCGAGATCAAGAGCCTGCTGATCGGCGAGGCGGCCGAGCCCGAGGTGGCCGAGGCGCTGCGGCACGCCATCACCGACGGACCCGAGGTGACCAGCGTGCTCAGTCTGCGCACGCTCCAGCTGGGTCCCGACGACGTCCTCGTCACGGCCAAGGTCGAGCTGTCGGTCGACGCCGACAGCCGCGAGGAGGTGGCACAGGCGATCGACGCCGTCGAGGCCCGCATGCGCACGGCGTGCCCGATCGCCAAGCTCATCTTCCTCGAGCCCGACGTCATGAAGCCCGAGGCCACCCCGGCCGCCTGAGCCGAGCGGGGCCTCGGCTCGGCTCAGGCCGGCGCCGTCCCGGGGAGGCCCATGGCGTTGGGGAACGGGATGGCGCCCTCGGCCCGCAGCGACCGGGCCAGCGCATCCAGCCGGTCGATGGCGTCGATCGAGGCCTCACCCCCGCCCAGGGCCCACCAGCCCGGCTCGGCCGCGGTGTCGGTGATGTGCTCGACCAGCGAGCGCAGGACCCTCCCGTCGTCGGTGAGGGAGCCGTCCTCGGTGACGAGGCTCCGAGCGAACAGGCCCAGGCGGGCGGCCTCCCACTCGTCCTCGGTCCACCCCCGGTAAGGGCGCAGGGCCTCCTCGGCGGCCTCGCCGGCCGCCACCTTGAGCACGTGGGCCTCGACCGGTGAGATCCCGTAGGCGAGCAGGGCGGCGACGTGCCCGTCGCCGCGGTGCTCGCGCAGCACGGTGCAGGCCCACCAGAGCCTGAGGACGGGCTCGTCGGGCACGGGAAGGCCGGCGTGGGCTGCGGCCAGCACCCGACCCTCGAACGACAGCCGTCCGGCGGCGGCGACCAGCTCGTCGGCCAGGGCCTCGACATCGACGCCGGACCGGGCCGCGGGAACGGCCAGGGCATCAACGGCCAGGCGGTGGCGCACGGCCAGGACCTCGGCCGGCGCCGCCCGGGCCCAGCAGTCGGGGACGGCGCGGGCCACCATGGCCGGGGCGAAGCCGTAGAAGGCGGCGGTCACGACATCGGGACCGACGGGGCCCAGGGCGGCGGCCCGGCTGGCGAAGTAGCCCATCCAGAAGCCCTTCAGCCCGATCGCCTTGTAGGCCGAGCTGGCCTCGGGGTGGAAGTAGACCGCGGCGTGCAGCGGCTCGATGGCCCGCCACAGGTGGCGGGCCGGGGGTGTCGTCACGAGTCGGACCGGCGGTCCCACTCGGGCTCGAGCTGGAGGAGGAAGGTGGCGAGGCGGTCCACCTCGTCCTGCTCGCCGATGACCTCGGCCTTGGCCCGCAGCCCCTCGAGGCAGCGGAGGAAGGCGCGGTTGGACGGCCGGGTCCAGCGGACGTAGCCGCTGCCGCGCCAGCCGTTGGCCCGCAGCGAGTCGAGGCCCCGGTGGTAGCCGACCCGGTAGGCGGCGTAGGCCTCGATGTCGTCGCGGGCGACGGCCCCGAGGGCGGCCCAGACGTCGATGCTGCGGGGAGCGGTGGCGACCACAGCCGCCACGGCGTCGCGGTCGGTGCCGGCGGCGGCCAGAGCATCGACGATGCTGGACGGCGGAGGGGGCAGGACGGTCTCCGGCAGACCGGTTGAGAGCTGGACGGGCCGCTGGTCGGACATGGGGGCATGCTTAGCGCCCTGATGGGCCTGTGCGTGTTCTGCGAGATCGTGGCCGGCCGCGCCAAGGCCACCCTGGTGCTCGACGAGCCCGAGGTCGCCGCCTTCCTCGACGTCCGCCCGCTGTTCGTGGGGCACGTGCTGGTGGTCCCTCGGGAGCACCACGTGACCCTGCCCGACCTCCCGGCCCGGCTCGTGCCTCCGCTCTTCGACGCAGTGCAGCGGCTCAGCGCGGCGGTACCGCAGGCCCTCGGCGCCCAGGGGACCTTCGTGGCCGCCAACAACCAGGTGAGCCAGTCCGTGGCCCACCTGCACGTCCACGTCGTGCCCCGCACCAAGGGCGACGGCCTCCGGGGTTTCTTCTGGCCCCGCACCCGCTACACCTCGGACGATCAGCTGGCCGGCACGGCTGAGAGGATCCGCGCCGCCATCGGGCGGCCTCCACGGCCGCTTGACCCGGCCGAGGCCCCGCCCGCTTCGGGCTAGGTTGCGGCCTTCAGGCGCAGAACCGCCAGAAGGAGCGTTCAGGGATGGCGATCAGGACTCGAGTGCTGGCTGGGCTGATGGCCGCCCTGGTCGTCGTGTCCGCCAGCGCAGGCCCGGCCTCGGCCGACCCGACGCCGCCCACGACCAACCCGATCCTCGGGCCCATCGTCAACCTCATCACGCCGCCCCGGCGGCCGGCGCCGGCCCCCAAGCCGCCTCCCGCTCAGCCGGCCCCTCCCGGGCCTGCGGCCCCGGCCGGCTCGGGCAGCGGCAAGCGGATCGTCTACTGCGTCACCTGCCAGCGGGTGTGGCTGGTCGAGAGCGACGAACGGGTGTCGCGCACCCACCCCGTCTCCGGCCGGGCCGGAGTCCCGCGGCGCGGCACCTACTCGGTGTTCTCCAAGTCGGTGCGGTCGAGCTCGGTCAACGGCAAGGTGACCCTGGCCCACATGGTCCGCTTCGCCCGCGGCCGCACGCTGGCCATCGGCTTCCACGCCATCCCCCGCGACCGCCGTGGCCGGCCGATCCAGAGCGAGGCCGAGCTGGGCCAGTACCGCAGCGCCGGCTGCGTGCGGCAGTCAGACCGCGACGCCGGAGCCCTGTGGAACTTCGCCCCGCTAGGGACGAAGGTCGTCGTCATCTGAGCTTCCCGCGCCGACGGGCTACCGACCGTGCTCTAGGAGCTGCCGCCGCCGCCTGCGTCCGGGTCGTCCGGGGCGCCTTGCTCCCTGGGGTCGATCGATTCGCCCCCGGCCTGGTCCGGCGGGTCGTCCGGTGCGTCGGACATCGGCTCGCCGGTCTCGGGATCCACCTTGGGCATGTGCGCTCCCCCTCCTCAGGTCGGACTGTCCCCGAACTGCTACCCGGTTGCTCCGCTTTGGGAAACAGCCGGCGGAGGCGACGGTCGGGCGGGTAGGAAGAGTCCTCGTGGCCGATGACCGAGCTCCGGTGCCGTTCCTCCTGGCCGGCGAGCCGGTGTCCGACCTCGAGGCCGCGGTGGCCCGGGGAGCAGGGGAGGCGCTGGACGCCGCCCGGTCCGGCGGGCCCGGGGCGGTCCTCAGCGAGATCAGCCTCAGCCGGCTGCGGGGACGGGGCGGCGGTGGCTTTCCCACCGGGCGGAAGTGGGCGGGGATCCGCGACGCCGGCCCCGGCCGGCGGTATGCCGTGTGCAACGCCGCCGAGGGCGAGCCCGGCACCTTCAAGGACCGCGCCCTCCTGCGCCACGACCCCTACCAGGTGCTCGAGGGGCTGGCCGTGGCCGTCGTGGCCGTCGGCGCCACCGGTGCCTACGTCGCCACCAAGGCCAGCTACGAGCAGGAGGCCGAGCGGCTGCGCGCCGCCATCGCCGAGACGACTGCGGCGGGCTGGTTCGGCGATGTCCCGGTCACCCTGGTGCTGGGCCCGGACGAGTACCTCTTCGGCGAGGAGAAGGGCCTGCTCGAGGTCATCGAGGGACGTGACCCGCTCCCCCGGCTGCTCCCGCCCTTCCAGCACGGCCTGTTCGCCACCGACATCAACACCGGGTGGGAGGCCACCGACGCCCCTCTTGCTGACCGTGCGCTGCCCGACGAGGCCCATGCCAACCCGACGCTGATCAACAACGTCGAGACCCTGGCCAACGTGCCGCACATCCTGCGCCGGGGAGCCGAGTGGTTCCGCACCCTGGGCACTGAGGCCTCACCGGGCACCATCGTCGCCACCGTCTCCGGAGACGTACAGCACCCGCTGGTGGTCGAGGTCGAGATGGGCCTCACCGTGGCCGAGCTCCTCGACCTGGCCGGCGGCCCCCTCCCCGGCCGCCGGATCGAGGCGGTCCTCAGCGGGGTGGCCAACGGCGTGCTCACCGCGTCGATGCTCGACGTCGGATTGGACTACGAGGCGTTGGCGGCAGCCGGTGGCGGGCTGGGCTCGGCCGGCTTCGTCGTGTACGACGACACGGCCTGCCCGGTGGAGATCGCCCGGGCCTGCAGCCGGTTCCTCTACGTGGAGAGCTGCGGCCAGTGCCGCTCGTGCAAGTTCGGGTGCGGAGAGATCACCCGCCACCTCGAAGCGCTGGTGGCCGGCACCGCCAGCGAGCAGGAGGTCGAGATCATCGGCGCCCGCCTGCGCTCGGTCACCGACCAGGTGCGCTGCTACCTGGCCACCGAGGAGCAGACCCTGATCGCCAGCCTGCTCCAGCGCTTCCCCGAGGAGTTCGTGCTCCACCTCGAGGGCCGCTGCTCGAAGGAGCGGGAGCGCCCGCTGCTGGCCCCGAAGATCGTGGACATCGCCAACGGCGTGGTCACCTGGGACGAGGCGCAGGCCCGCAAGCAGCCCGACTGGACCTACGACCCGGCGTAGCCGAGGGGCTGCGCCGGGTCGGTCCTGCAGTCAGGGCGGCGGCGTGGCCCCGACGCCCGCCTCGCAGCCCGTGTACTGGTTCGTCCCGGGGGCCTTCTTGCCCGGATCGCAGGTGTCGAAGCCACCCTCGCCGAAGAAGAAGTCGCCGTAGATGGTGTCGTCGCCCTTGCCACCGATGATGAGGTCGTCGCCGGCATCCCCAATGAGGAAGTCGTTGCCGTTCCCACCGTCGATGGTGTCGTTGCCTTCGCCGGCGAGGATGAAGTCGTCGTCGTTGCCGCCGTCGACGCGGTCATTGCCGGCCCCGCCGAACATGCCGTCGGCGCCGTTGCCGGCCACGACGATGTCGTCTCCGTCGCCGTCGATGAAGAAGTCGTCGCCGTCCTTGCCCGTGAGGAAGTCGTTGCCAGCGCCACCATCGATGGAGTCGTTGCCCTCGCCTCCGTCGATGTCGTCGTTGCCGTCCCCCCCGCAGATGCGGTCATCGCCTTCGAGGCCCTTGATGGTGTCGTTCCCGCCGAGACCCGAGATGACGTCAGGCCCCGGGGTGCCCTTGATCTTGTCGTTGCCCTCGGTGCCGACGATGGTGGGGAGCTGCTCGAAGCACTCCCTCGGGTCGGGCGCGATGCCAATGGTGGCGAAGCCGCTGCGGGTGCCCCCACGTCCGTCGCTGATGACGTAGGTGAAGACGGTGACGCCGGTCCAGCCCGGTGGCGGTGTGTAGGTGAAGGACCCGTCGGGGTTCATGGTGAGGCTGTCACCGAGCGGGTCGCGCAGGGCCGCCGAGACCACGGTCAGGGTGTCGCCGTCGGGATCGGTGTCGTTGGCGAGCACCCCGGGAGCGGGGATCGTGATGGGGACGTTCCTGATCGTGCTGTAGTTGTCGGTCCTCGCCACCGGGGGCCGGTTGGGGGGCGTGTTGGACACGGTGATCGTGACGGTGGCGGTGCCGCCGCTGGCGCCTTTGTCGTCGGTGGCGGTGTAGGTGAAGGTGTCGGCCCCGGAGAACCCGCCGTCAGGGGTGTAGGTGAACGACCCGTTGGCGT
>JBKJUI010000307.1:0-7589 GCA_046590775.1 Acidimicrobiales bacterium | reverse complement strand
CCCGCCCTGGCGCGGCGCCTCCTGCGCAAGCTGGGCCACGAGGTGGGCCTCAACGAGCTCGACGGCATCGGGGCCTACCGGCTGCCGGGCTCGAGCCTGGTCGAGCAGGCCGACGTGGTGCACGCCCACGCCGTGCACGGAGGTTGGTTCAGCTACCCCGCCCTGGCCCGGATCTCGCGGCGACGCCCGACGGTGCTCACCCTCCACGACATGTGGCCGTTCACCGGCCACTGCTCGTTCAGCTTCGGCTGCGAACGTTGGAGGACCGGATGCGGCTCGTGCCCCCACCCCGACGTGTTTCCGGCCGTCAAGCGCGACGCCACGGCGGTGGAATGGCGGCTGAAGGACGCCGTCTGGTCCCGGAGCCGACTGGTGGTGGTGAGCCCCAGCCGATGGCTGGCCGACCTCGCCCGCGAGAGCACGCTCGGGCGCTTCGAGGTCCAGGTCATCCCCCACGGGATCGACACGGTCGAGCTCGCGCCCCGTCCGCGTGATGCCTGCCGCAGCGCCCTCGGCATCCCCGGCAACCACGTGGCCCTGCTCTTCACCGCCGCCTCGCTGCAGGGGTCGGCCGAGGGGGACGCCGCCGACCGCAAGGGCGCCGACCTGCTCGTGGCCGCGCTGGCGGCCGTGCCGACGGAGCTGCGGTCGCGGTGCAGCCTCGTCCTGATGGGCGGCCAGGGCCAGGTCATGGCCGCCGGCCTGCGGGCGGACGGGTACCACGTGGTCGAGGTGGGCTACGTCGTCAGCGACCCCCTGAAGTCGTTCGTGTACTCCGCCGCCGACCTGTTCGTCTTTCCCACGCGGGCCGACAACGCCCCTCTGGTCGTGCTCGAGAGCCTGGCCTGCGGCACCCCGGTCGCCTCCTTCGACGTCGGCGGCCTCGACGAGCTCGTGCGCCCGGGTCGCACCGGGACGCTGGCTCCGCCCGGTGACGTCGGAGCCCTGGCCGCCGACCTCACGGCCCTCATCCAGGAGCCGAACCGCCTGGCCGCCCTGCGCGCCGGCTGCCGGGCCCTGGTCGAGGCCGAGCACGCCGAGGGCCTGGCTGCGGCCCGGCACGTCGAGCTGTACGAGAAGCTGGCGGGCTGAGATTGCCGGGCAGGGACGGAACGGCATCGAGAGCCTCCGGCGCCTTCAAGCGCTCGGTCGGGCAGCTCCTCGCCCGAGGCTGGCCGGTGACGCTGCCTGCGGTGGCCGCCGCGACCCGGCGGCTCCCGGCGGCGCCGCTCGAGGGGGTGGCGTACCACCTCACCGAGGCCCTGCGCCCGGAGGCGCGCTACCAGCTGGCCCGGCTGCTGTTCGGCTCCCGCATGGTCGTCGACCTCAAGGACCACGTCCAGCGTCCGCTGTACTTCGAAGGCGAGTGGGAGCCCTCGACCAGCGCTCTCATCCGCCGGTCGGCCCGCCCCGGGTGGAGCTTCCTCGACATCGGGGCGAACGCCGGCTACTACACGCTGCTGGCCGCCCACGCCGGTGGCCCGTCGTCCCGGGTCGTCGCCGTGGAGCCGAACCCTCCGATCCACGCGCTCCTCACCGTGAACGTGGCCCTCAACGGCCTCGAGGGCAGGATCGTGGTCCGGGGCGAGGCCTCGGGCTCCTCCCCCGGAACGGCCACCCTGAACGTGAGCGGCGCCGAGAACTCGGGCCGGTCCACCCTGGTCGACGGGCGCCTCCGGGACGAGCACTCGGCCGTCACGGTCCCCGTGGCCACGATCGACGACCTGTGCGCCGAGCTCGACTTCCGGCCCAGCTTCGTGAAGGTCGACGCCGAGGGCTACGAGGCGGAGATCGTCCGGGGGATGCGGTCCCTCCTCGAGCACCACCCGCCCCAGGTCGTGGTGCTCGAGGTCTCGACCTTCGATGGCGTCGACGAGCCCCGGCGCATCATCGACCTCATGGCCGAGGTGGCCTACCGGCCCTACCGCATCGGTGCCGCCGGCACCCTGTCCGAGGCCGGCTCGGCCCCGGTCGACGGGCTCGAGAACCTGGCGTTCCTCCCGGCCGGTTCCCGGTCGACCTGAGTCGCGGGCTCCCTGGATCCCAGCACCAGGCCGATGCCGATCCACACCATCCACGCCACCGCCAGGCTCTCCCAGACGTAGAGGAGCAACCCGGCCACCGACAGCCCGAGGAAGGCGGCGCGCCATGCCGCGGCCAGGAGGTCACCGTCGTTGCGGTGGGCCCCCAGCCGCCGGGCGACGACGAGCACGAGCAGGAGAAAGAGAGCAAGCGAGACCACTCCCGTCTCGTTGGCCACCTGCAGGTAGTAGTTCTCGCTGAGCAGCCCTGACTTGACCTCGAAACGGGTGGCCGTCCCGGCTCCCGTCCCGAGCCCTCGGCCGAAGGGTCGCTCGATCAGGGTCTCGACGGCCGCCTTCGACCGCTGGATGTGCAGCTGGGTCGACCCGTCGTCACCCCCCGTGCCGCCGAACGTGCGCTGCACCAGCCCGGTCGCCACCGCCACGGGCAGGAGGGCGAGCGCGCCGACGACCAGGAGCGCCATGACCCTGGCCCGGGCAGGGCGGTCGACACCGGCATGGGGCCGCAGCAGGCACAGCGTGGCCACCGCCACGGCGAGGAGGGCCGCCCGGGTCTGGGTGCCGACGAGAGCGAGGCCGACGAGGCCGACCCCGGCGGCAACGACGATCCGCGAGCTGCGCAGCAGGCGGTGCAGCCCGACGACGAACGGTGCCACGAGCCACACCCCGAGCTGGAGCTGGTCGAGGAAGACCGAGCCCAACCGGACGACCTGGGTGCCGCCGACCACGCCGTAGACGCGGACGTCGAGGGGGGTGCGGGAGGTCACGCCGAGGACCTCCAGCTTGTAGCGGGGCACCTGGAAGGTCCCCACCATCAGCTCGTTCCAGCGATCGGAGAAGACCAGCTCGAAGGTGGCGAAGGCGGCCACGACGACGCCGACGGCGAACACGGTGCGGGCGAAGCGATCCCCGAAGTCGGGCCCGAGGTCCAGGTGGCGCACGGCCACCAGCAGCACCACGAACACCGCTTCGGTGCGCAGGGCCACGTTGAGCGTGGCCCGCTCGGTGGGCGGTCCGACCAGGCCGGCGCCCGAGGCCACGAAGGCCGAGGGGATGAGGTAGTACAGCCCGACGATGGCCAGGTAGCCGCCGGCGGCCCAGTCGATGGCGTCGGGACGATGACCGCAAGCCCGCCACGCTCGGATCGCGGCCAGCGCGCAGCCGGCGACGACGGCCTCCTTCCACAGCCCGAGCGGCCGCACCACCCACGCGGGGACGCCGGACGCGTAGAGGTACGAGAGGGGGAGCAGCTGGAACGGGAGCCCGATGACGAGGCTCAGGAGGCCCACGTCCGGTCGGCGGCAAGCCACCACGACGACGCCGGCGGCCACCAGGCCCCGCACGCCCAGCTGCACCCGTTCCGGCTGGAAGTGGACGAACACGGCGACGAGGGGCAGCACGAGCCATCCCAGAGGGCCCCGGAGCAGGGCCACGAGCTCAGACAGCCCCGGTCTGGGCCGAGTCGGGCGGATGGCCGTGCGCAGCATGTCAGCACTCCGTTCGACTCGGTCGGTTCAGCCTTCCTGCCCCGGAAGACGTCCCCTATCCTTCACCAGGTGATGGGGCAGGGGGAGAAAGAAGGCGACGACCTGGCCGTCAACCTCTCCTGGCCGGGGAGCCCCAACCTCGCCCCCGACCCTCCGGCCCGCCCGCCTCCCCCGTCACCGCGGCCGGCCCCGCCACCGCCCGACGCCGCGCCGCCAATGCCGCGGAGGCGCCGTGTGGCGCCAGCCCCTCCGCCGGAGCCGGCTCCAGCGCCGGCGCCGGCACCGGCGTCCACCTGGGCGCCCGAGCCGGGTGTGGCTGAGCCACCTCAACGCCGCCCCCGCTCGAGGGAGGCGCCGCCGGCCAACGGAATCGGAGGGAACGAGACGCTGCTCAGCGTCCTCGAGCACCTGAGCACGCTCTCCCGCCTCGTCACCGGCACGAGCCGGGCGACGACGGCTGAGCTCGACACCCTCGGCTCCCGGGTCGAGAAGGCCGTCGCCGAGCTCGACGCCCTCCAGCTGCGGGTCCTTCGCAGCCTCGCCGGCTTCGACGCCCTGCGGCTGCGCGTGCAGAAGGAGCTGGCCGACCGACCCCCGCTCACCGACGAGGACGTCGAGCGCATCGCCGACGCGGTGACCCAGCGCTTGCTCGACCACGTCCGCGTCGAGACCGACGGGGGTCTGCGGTGACGGCCGATCCTGTGACCGGCGGCGACCCGGCCTGACCACCTCCGACCCGCCCGTCCTCGCCCCGATGCTCTGCGGCCCGGGCGGGCTGCCGGGCTCCCTCGACGGGTGGGTGCTCGAGCCGAAGTGGGACGGTGTGCGGGCCATCGTCACCTGCCATCAGGGGCGGGTCTCCATCGCCAGCCGCCGAGGGAACGAGGTGACCGCTGCCTATCCGGAGCTGAGCGGCCTGGCCGAGCGGCTCGGGGTGTCCGCCGTGCTGGACGGCGAGATCGTCACGATGGACGACCGGGGCCGACCCTCGTTCGAGCGCCTGCAGCGCCGCATGCACGTCCGCCACCCACCTGCCGAGCTGGTCGCCCAGCTCCCGGTTCACCTCATGGCCTTCGACCTCCTCTGGCTGGACGGCGACCTGCTCGTCGACCTCACCCAAGTGGAGCGGCGCGGGCGGCTCGAGGGGCTGGCCGACGCCGTCACCGTGACCCCGGTCCTGCGGGCCGACGACGGACCCGCGGCCCTCCTGGACGACTGCAAGGCCATCGGCCTCGAGGGCTTCGTGGCCAAGAAGCAGCACGCTCCCTACACGCCGGGGCGCCGCTCGCCGTGCTGGCTGAAGGCCAAGGCCGTGTGCCGCCGGGAGCTCGTCGTCGGCGGCTGGGAGGAGGGCGAGGGGAGCCGCAACGGGCGCGTCGGCTCCCTGGCGGTTGGGTGGGTCGACCCCCGCCACGCCGGCGCCTGGCCGGACGGGCCCTGCCTGCGCTGGGCCGGCCAGGTCGGCTCGGGGATCTCCGAGGCCGTCCTGGCCCAGCTGCAGCCGGTGGTCCATCGGTTCGCCCTCTCGACCTCGCCCTTCCTCGACGCCCCCCGGGTCCCCCACGTGCGGTGGCTCCAACCCCTGCTCGTCGTCGAGGTGGCCTACCGCGAGGTGACCAGCGCAGGCACCCTCCGCTTCCCGGTGCTGAAGGGCCTGCGCAGCGACCTGGCCCCGGTCGAGGTCGGACCCGGTGAGGGGTCCGGCGACTGAGATCTTCACAACGACGATCTTCACAACGACGAAGATGGGGCCGTGGCTGAACGGCGCGTCACCGTCGACGTGGGCGGCAAGACCCTGGCCATCGGGAACCTGGACAAGCAGCTGTACCCCGACGGCACCACCAAGGCCGAGGTCATCCACTACCTGACGTCTGTTGCGCCGGCCCTCCTCCCCCACCTGGCCGGCCGGGCCCTCACCATGAAGCGCTACCCGGACGGATCGTCGGGCGGCTTCTTCTTCGAGAAGCGGTGCCCTTCCCACGCCCCCGAGTGGGTGCGGACGATCGACCAGTGGGTCACCCACGGGTCGGGCCGCTGGGGCCGCAGCGAGGGCGGCCCGGTTGGGCGCGAGGAGGTGCCGTTCTGCGTCGTCGACGGCCTGCCGACACTCGTGTGGCTGGGCGGGATGGCCGCCCTCGAGCTGCACACGCCGATGGCCCAGGCCGCCGGGCTCTTCGGCCCTGACGTCCCGACGCTGGTCGTCCTCGACCTTGACCCGGGTGCGCCGGCCAACGCCGTCGAGTGCGCCATCGTGGCCCTGCACGTGCGCGAGCTGCTCGAGACCCTGGGCCTGCGGTCGGTGGTGAAGTCCTCGGGCAACAAGGGCCTGCAGGTGTACGTCCCCGTCAACGCCGCCGGCACCACCCACGAGGGCGCCCGCTCCTTCGCCCACGCCATCGCCCTCCTGCTGGAGCGGCAGCACCCGAAGCTGATCGTCTCCGAGCAGCGCAAGGACCTCCGCCCGGGAAAGGTCCTCATCGACTGGCTCCAGAACGAGTCGTTCAAGACGACCGTGTCGGTGTACTCGCTGCGGGCCCGCGAGCGCCCCACGGTGTCCACCCCGCTCTCGTGGGACGAGGTGGCTGCGCTTGCCGACGGCGGCGACCCCGAGTCGGTCCAGATGAGCCCCACGCAGGTGCTGGCCCGGATCGCCGGGCAAGGTGACCTCTTCGCCCAGGCCGCCACCCTCGAGCAGGAGCTGCCCAGCCTGGGCTGAGCACCCGGGTGCTCAGCGGCTGGTCCACGGGGTCGGGCCGTTGCGAGTGGTGCCCTTCACCCGCGTGGTGACCCGCTGGTAGGCGCTGCGCATGTCGGCCTCGAGCCCCTTGTTCATGAGCCCCGGCACCACCTCGGGCAGCAGGTGCACGCCATCGGGCCTGATGGCCGGGTCGGTGATCCCGTTCTTCAGGGGGAGGCGCTCGGCGTACGGCACCATCTCGGCCAGCGGGATGGAGCGCACGAGCGACGAGGTCAGGTCGTTGAGGCGGCGGGTGCGGCCGGCGTCGTTCATCTTGATCGGCCCGGTGCCGGGCACGTTCGGGTTGCCGGTCTGGATCGTCGGGTCCCAGTTCGGCACCGGGGTGGTGGTGAACAGGATCGGGATGCCAAGGGTGCCCAGCCGACGCAGGGCGCTCGATGTGGCGGCGCTGTAGAGCTGGTCGAAGGCGGACACGCCGATGTGGGTGGCGTCGGCTGCGGTCCCGCCCGGCAGGATCCAGTCGGAGAGCTGACCGCTGCCCGTGAAGAGCATGATCAGGTCAGGCTGCGAGCGCTTCGCCGTGTCGAGAGTGGCGTCGAGCAGAGCGAGGCAGGCGGGGGCGGCGGGCTGGGTCCAGCCGGTGCGCAGGACGGCCAGGCCCTCCTGCTGGAGAGCGCAGCCACCGGCACCGAGGATCTCGACCTCGGCCCTCCCGGTCTGGGTTCCCCAGGCCTTGATGCCCTTGCCGGTGGCGCCGGCCGTCGACTCGCCGATGATCAGCATCCGCACCGGCCTGGTCGGGGCGACGGTCGTGGCCGCCGCGGCCGCAAGGGCCGTCGTGACCGGGGCGGCCACGGCGGCGGCGGCCACGGGAGCGGCGGCCGCAGCAGCGGCGGGAGGCGCGGCCGTCGAGGTCGCCGGGAGCGGCGGCAGGGTGATCTTGGTCTCGGCCATCGGCCCCGGGCCCGTGGCGGCCAGCGCGCTGGCGCCCGAGCCGAGGGCGGGAAGGCCGAGCGTGGCGAAGAGGAGGGCGGCCAGGCCGCCGGCGAGCACGCCCGGTCCGCGCCACTGCGGGAGGACGATCCCCCGCCGGAAGGGCTGCTCGACGAGCCGGTAGACCACGGCGGCGAGGCCGATGCACGCGGCCATCCGGACGGCCAGGAGCGAGGTCCCGCTGATCCCGGTGCGCACCGGCGTGAGCAGCAGGTACAGCGGGAAGTGGAAGACGTAGATGCCGTAGCTTCGGGCGCCGAGCCAAGCGAACGGCTGGGAGCCGGTGACCCTGGGGGCGAGGCGCCCATGGATGGCCGCGACCACCAGCACAGCGGTGAGGGCGGCGTGGAGGGGCTCCTGCCCCTCCAC